>CAJGDA010000021.1 GCA_904501935.1 uncultured Methanobrevibacter sp.
CCCAGCCCTGATTTTGTAGCGATTGTTTTATAAGGCAGGATGCTCAGCAGTTTTTCCATATCGCATTCGTTGCGCTTCATTGTAAGTGCGAATGCATCATATCCGAGACTTTTGATGTATCTTTCGCCCTTGTGGGAAATTCTGGTCAATATTCCGATTTGCCTGTGAAAAGACTTCCAATATTCTTCATATTCTTCCTC
Organism: uncultured Methanobrevibacter sp.; assembly: GCA_904501935.1. Taxonomy (GTDB): domain Archaea; phylum Methanobacteriota; class Methanobacteria; order Methanobacteriales; family Methanobacteriaceae; genus Methanocatella. The sequence goes on from CAJGDA010000021.1 coordinate 201, forward strand.
TTCAACTAAATGAATTGTTTCTTTTGGGATTTTCAAAACAAGACTGATTCCATTTGGCAAATCAACAAATTCCTTGGCCAAACCATTAACGTCGGCAAATCCGACTTTGCTGGCTCCCAAGTTTATCAAGTATTCTTTAAGTTCATTCATCTCAGACATAATAATGGTTATATTTTAGGATTATATAAATTGTTTTGTAATCAATTTCTGACTTAAACACTTATAAACCATTAAATTTAATATTTAATGTAGTGATAAAATGAAGGATATTGATGTTTTAATTGAAGCTTTACCATATATTAAAAAGTTTCATGACAAAAAGATTTTAATTAAATATGGTGGACATGCTATGGTAGATGATGAAGCAAAGTCCTCCACAGCTCGTGATACTGTTCTACTCAAATATGTTGGAATGAAACCTCTCATCGTGCATGGGGGAGGTCCCGAAATCTCCAGATCAATGGATAAGTTAGGTAAGGAAACTAAATTCATCAAAGGATTAAGGGTGACAGATGAGGAGACCATGGAAATTATTGAAATGGTATTGGTAGGTAAAATCTCAACCGAAATAGTTTCAGAACTCATTCAGCATGACGGTCAAGCAATAAGTTTATCCGGAAAAGATTCAAGTTTAATATTTGCCCATAGAAAAGGAGCACATAAAGTCAATGAAGAGATTGTTGATTTGGGTCTTGTCGGTGAAGTTGACTGTATCAATACTGATTTGCTTGACATGTTTTTAGACCATGATTATATTCCGGTAATTTCTCCTATAGGTATTGCAGAAGATGGAACAAGCTTAAATTTGAATGCGGATACTGCAGCAGGTGAAGTTGCAAGCGCTATCGGCGCTGAAAAATTAATTATACTAACTGATGTGCCTGGCGTGTTGAGAGACCCTTCAGACCCGGACTCCTTAATTCAAAAGATAAGAATTTCCGAAGTTCCAGGCTTGATTGAAGATGGCGTCATTTCCGGAGGAATGATTCCAAAAATCGAAACCTGCGTTAAGGCTATTGAAAATGGTGTTAAGTCCTGTCACATTATTGACGGACGCAAGAAACACTCCTTGCTTTTGGAAATCTTCACTACTGAGGGTATAGGAACTATGATTTTTGAATAGTTCTCTTTTTTCTTTTTTTATTTTTTCAATATGGATTTTTTCTTAAAAAATTAATATAAGGACATCTTATTGTTTTATTTTCAAATTAACTAATCTTATATACTTTATTTTACAAATGCCTATTCTTAATTGCATCAAAAGAGGTATTTTTTAATTAACAGTTAATTTTATATCTAACAGTCAAATATAATATTAATAGGTGAAACTATGGATACTATTTTGGCAACAACAAAGCTATACCGCAATAATCAAACGGCCGTTCCAAGCATTATACGTGACAAATTTGACGTGGATGCAGATACAATTATTGAATGGGGAATAAATGAAAAAAACGAGCCTGTTATTAAATTCAGAAAAAAAAGAAACATTGAGGATATAATAGGATTGGTTCAGTTAGATGAAAGAACGGACAGCGTAAAGTTGAAGAAGGAATTATATGGAAAGCGATAAGTATTTTTTAGATTCATCATTTGTAATCGCATTGATATTTTCAAATGATTTTAATCATAAAAAGGCCGTTGACATGAAATTTGTATTAAATCATGATTGCTACATTAACAACGGAGTTTTAACTGAAATTTTAAATATCTCGAATAGATATGCTGATTTCGAGACAGTTGTTGAAATCTATTATCAGATACTGGATAATTTTAAAATAATTAATGAATATGATATTTTCGGTTATGATGCAAGAGCTTTGGCCATATTTAAAAAGCATAAAGGAAAATTAGGGTTCGTTGACTCCGGCATTATCGCAACCATGAGCCAAAATGAAATTGATAACCTTGTAACTTTTGACAAGGAATTTAAAAGAGTTGATTCCATTAATGTTATAAGCCGATAGAAAATCCTTTTTAGACTTTGAACATTTCCCTCAGTTCTCTTCTAAGCAGTTTCCATCCGTTGACCCTTGGAAGCTCTTCAAGTGCAAATATCTTTTTTGGAACCTTATATCTGGATAGGTTCTCACGCGCATAATTGATCAGACCTTCATCATCAGCTTCATCTTCCCAAACAACAGCCGCAACGGGTATTTCTCCCCTATGGCAGTCATCAACGCTGAATATCGCTATCTCTTTTATTGCAGAGTATTTTATTAGGACTTCCTCCACTTCTGTTGGATAGATTTTCCATCCGCTCATTACGATCATGTCTTTTTTCCTGTCTGTAATGAATAAACGGTTGTCCTCATCAAGATATCCGATATCTCCTGTCAAAAACCATCCGTCATCTAGAAATGCAGCTTTGGTTTTTTCCTCATTGCCCCAATATCCTTTCGCAACGGCTGGGCCTCTGAGTGCAATCTCTCCCTGCTTGTATTTTTCCAAAGTCATTGACGGGTCATATTCATCAACAATCTTAACTTCTGAAAAGCAAACAGGATGGCCAACGCTTTCAAATCTGTCAGCTTCCAGGTAATCCTCAGGTCTGATTACGGTTCCTGTTCCGATCACGATGGTTTCCGATAGGCCGTATGCATTGATGATAGGTATCTGGTAAGTCTGGTGGAAATCCTTCCATATCTTTTTGTGCAACGGTCCTCCGCCTGAGATGATTTCACGAACTGTTTTGAGATGCTTTCGGGCATCCATTGTTGTCAGGGAATGAATTACAGGTGGCATTCCGCTTAACACGGTAACCTTTTTGGCTTCGCACAGCTCCAGATACTGGTCTATGTCAAACTGTTCCATCATTATATAATAGGAAGCGGCCCTAAGTGCTGAAATTCCCCAGGAAAGGCCTACATGTGCCATCGGGTAAATGCCCAGGAATACGTCGTCCTGCTTCAATGTCAAAACATCACATTCGTTGTGGATTGCGGTAAAGTAGTTTCCGTGTGTAAGCATTGCACCTTTAGGCTTTCCGGTTGTTCCTGAAGTGTACTGCAGCTGACATAAGTCATCCCAATCGGTATTTTCAGCTTTTAGAACTTCGCTGTCTTTAAAATCAGCAATATTTTCTGGAATGTAAGTGTCAATGTCAATGATGTCTTTTGCATCATTATCGGTAATCATTAATTTTGCCTGTGAGTCACCGACAATGTATTCAAGTTCTGAGGCGGTAAAGACCCTGTTTGTCGGAATCGCTATTGCTCCGATTCTCCATATTGCAAAAAGTGAAAATAAGTATTCTTCGGAATTCTTTAAATAGATTAAAACCCTGTCACCTTTTTCTATTCCCAAATCTTTTAGTTTTCTTCCAAGTTCAGAGACTATTGACAGTATTTCGCCTGAATTGTATTTGTCTCCGGTTGCCGGGTTGTATAACACATTCTTGTCTAAGCGTTTTGAATTCGCATCTAAAAAAGTGGTAATGTTCAGCATTAGATTAACTCCTTAACGATGGCTTTTGTAACATCCATTGTACATGAATCTCCCCCTAAATCGGGAGTTCTGATTTTGCAGTCGGCAATTACCTTTTCAACGGCGTTTTTAATGTCGTTTGAAATTTCCCATTCGCCCAGATAATCAAGCATCATTGAAGCGGACAGTATCATTGAACAAGGATTCGCAATATGTTTTCCGGCAATGTCAGGTGCTGATCCATGCACAGGTTCAAATAAACCGTTATGGTCTCCAATGTTTCCGGATGGGGCGAGTCCAAGACCGCCGACCAGGCCGGCGCTTTCATCGGAAAGTATGTCTCCGAACAGGTTGCTTGAAACAATGACATCAAAGTTTTGGGGTTGTGTAATCAGATACATCGCCATAGCATCAACGTAATAGTCTTCGGCAGTGATTTGAGGATACTCCTTCGCCACCTTGTAGAAGCTTTCCTTGAATACGCCATCAGTCTTTTTCAATACGTTGCTTTTGTGAACGCAGGTGACCTTGCTCTGCCCCCTTTTGATGCATAGGTTGAATGCGGCCTTTGAGATTCTCTCGGATGCCTTTTTTGTAATGACCCTTTCGGCAACCATCCTGTTTTCATCGCCATACTCAACTTGGGAATATAATCCTTCTGTGTTTTCCCTGACAATCACGAAATCAATGTCATCGCGTATGCAGCTGACTCCCTTATATGATTTTATCGGCCTTATATTCGCATAGACATTGAGTTCTTTTCTTAAATTGATGATTGGGCTAGGTTGGCCTGGTGTTGAAGTTGACGCTCCAAAGAGCACCGCATCACTATCGTTTGCTATCCTGATTGTCTCTTCGGGCAATGTTGTTCCATTTTTGTTAAAACATTCAAAGCCGGCTTCACCGTACTTGAAACTAAATTCCAAATCCAGTTTATCAAGAAGGTATTCGCAGGCAGACATTACCTCCTTTCCTATTCCATCTCCACTTATCACTGCAATATTATACATTATTTCACTTAACAAATTTTTTTAATATATTAATAATATTGATTTTATTGTATTTAATGGTAGTTTCAATTTTGTTCGTATACTATCGAAATACTTTTATATAACCAAAGTTATAATTATACATTAGATACATAGATAAATGTAGATTTCCTTATTGAATTTGTGAGGGATTAAAATGGAAAATACTATTGATGAATTAATTGAATTGTTAAACGATAAAGATGACTTCGTTGTTGAAGATGCTAAGGGACAATTGGAATTGAAAGGCGAAGAAGCCGTCTGCCCATTGATTGAAGCATTATCCAGCAGAAAGAAAAATATCAGATTAAATGCTGCAACTCTTTTAGGCGCTATTAATGATGAAAGGGCCATTCCTCCATTGATTGCAACATTAAAGGACAACAACAAATTAGTCAGAAGGGAAGCATCCACTGCTTTATCCCGTATGGGAGAACCTGCCGTTGATCCTTTAATTGAAACTTTAGGCGATGAGGACTGGAGAGTAAGGGGAGCTGCCGCTTGGGCTCTCGGTAATTTAGGTGATGAAAAGGCTATTCCTGCACTTGAAAACTTGCTTGATGATGAAAGCGGATTTGTAAAGTCAGGTGCGCAAAGCGCAATAGCTTCAATTAAGAAATAATTTTATTTCTTCTTTTTTTTTCTTTTTATAGACAAAATTTTATATTTTTTGAATATTTGCTTATTTTATTTACTTTTTTTCATAGTTTTTCTAAACATCATTTAAAATATTTTATTTTTTTATGGATTTTTTCAGAATTTTTTGAAGTCGGAAGATGTTTTCCAACACATTTATATACTTGTATCATTAAAGTATAACACGGAAGTTATTTTCCGACTATAGATGATAATAAGATGGAGGTTTAAAATTGTGCGGAATAGCTGGATTAGTTTATAAAGATAAAAGATTACATAATATTGGAAATGACATGACAAATATGCTTCACCAATTGCAACACAGAGGCCCTGACTCAGCAGGTTACTCAATTTATGGCGGAACAGGTTTAGCCGAAAATGAATACATCTTAAAAATTCAAGTAAAAGAAAGTGAAAAATTGCTTGATAAAGTAAAAGACGTGATTAATTTTCAAACTCCAATTCAAAACGACGCCATTTTACCTTCAGTTGGAGATTCATTCATTTACAAATGTAAAATATCTTTAGATGAGTTTTGCCAGCTAAAACCTCTGATTACAAAAATTGACACAATTGAGGATGTAATTGTATTAAATGGAAGTCATGACTTTGAGATGATAAAGGATGTGGGTTCTGTTTTAGACATCGCAGAAAGATATGATGTAAGGTCTGTTAAAGGAACCCATGCTATTGGCCACACACGTTTTTCAACCGAAAGTGGAGTGGACAGATACCATGCACATCCTTTCCAAACATACATTGTTCGTGACATTTCAGTTGTGCACAACGGTCAAATTACAAATTACTGGAAAGTAAGGGATCCTCTTGAAAGAAAAGGACACACATTCGAAACATTCAATGATACAGAATGTTTAGTTCACTACATTGCAGATAAACTAGCTAGTGGTTACTCTTTAGAAGAAGCACTGGAACAATCTGTTGAAGATATGGATGGTCCGTTTTCTTATATTATCGGAACTCCTCAAGGAATTGGTATTGCAAAAGACAAGTTAGGTTTAAGGCCGGGAGTAATGGCGGAGACTGATGATGTATTTGCAATAGCATCAGAAGAAGTATCCCTAAGGGAAGTAGTCGACACACACCATGTAGAGCAGATCTCTCCTGGTGAAGTAATGGTATATGAAATATAGGTGATTTGATGGAAGTTTTTGAAATAGATGCAGAAGAGTTAACTCCCCGTGAAATCAACTCACAATTAAAAGACGCTGCAAGTGAGTATGAAAAAATACTTATTAAAAATCCAAATGCAAAACATTACCTCGCCGCAGGAGTTACAGATGATGTGGAAATAGAATTTGACGGTTCTGTCGGTTATTTTGCAGGATGCATGTGTGACAAGCCAAGAATTAAAATCAATGGTAATGCAGGTTGGTTTGTTGGAGATAACTTGACTGGCGGAGAAGTTGTCGTTGAAGGGTCTGCCGGTGACGGCGCAGGTCAAGGAATCTATGGCGGTTTTGTCGTCGTAAAAGAATCAGTCGGTTCAAGGACTGGTGAAATCATGAAAAACGGCACAATAATCATTGGAGGAAACTCCGGATTCATGACAGGAATTTTCATGATGGGAGGACGCATAATCATATTGGGTGATGTCGGTGATGATGTGGCGGAATCCATTATTCGTGGTGTAATCTACGTTAGGGGAAAAGTAAAAAGCTTAGGCTATAATGCTAAATTTGAAGAAATGACCTTTGAAGATTCGCTTGAAATCGAAGAGGCACTATCCAAATTTGATATTGATGTTGACGATTATTCTGACTTTAAAAAAATAGTTCCAAAAAGTACAAGGCCATTCTATGGTCACTAGGAGTGTGAAATATGCCATATAGAGTTGAAAGAAATCCTGATTTATGTAAAAAAAATTTTGGACGTCCAGGATGTTGCTGGTATTTATGTGATGATAGGGATGAAAAAATCTGCGGAAGATGTTTTTCATGCTTTAACAATTGTCCTCATGGAGTTTATGAAATCATTCAGGGTGATCCTTATCCGTTAAACCAAGAAAAATGTGTTGGTTGTAGGATCTGTCTTGAAATGTGTCCAAACAGGGCGATTGAAGTAAATGCGATTCCGGAAGATGCAAGACAAGGATGGGGATTCCCAGATATTGTTGAAATCGTAAGGCAATCACAAACAGCATCATACAAACTCAGAAGTACCGGTGCTTTAAGGCGTATTCCAGACTTTGACGATTTGGTTGTAATTCCTGCTCAAGTGTCAAGACCTCCTATCGACAAATACAGAGAGCCTTGTGGAACTGATGTGGTTTTAGGAGATAGATTTGCAGAAAATCCTCTTAGGCTTGACACCCCAATAATGATTGGGGCAATGTCATTTGGAGCTCTATCTAAAGAAGCGAAAATGGCTTTGGCTGTTGGTTCTTCACTAGCAGGAACTGTAACAAACACTGGTGAAGGAGGAATGCTTCCAGAAGAGCGTGAACTTGCCGATAAACTCATCGCACAATATGCTTCAGGACGTTTTGGAGTATCTGCAGATTATCTAAAAAAAGGCGATGCAATCGAAATTAAGATAGGTCAAGGAGCGAAATCAGGTATGGGCGGACACCTTTTAGGTGAAAAGGTAACTGCTGAAGTATCCAAAATCAGAAACATTCCGGAAGGTTCCGATGCGCTTTCTCCTGCAAGGCACATGGATATTGTAGGTCCTGAAGATTTAAGTATGAAAATATCACAATTACGTGAAATAACTGATTGGAAAGTACCAATTATGGTTAAATTTGCTTCCGGTAAAGTCGCATCCGATGTAAAAATCGCAGCTAAAGGCGGAGCAGATATAATCGTAGTTGATGGTATGCAGGGTGGAACTGGAGCTGGTCCTGAAGTAATCATGGAACACTCTGGTATTCCATCTCTTGCATCAATAGTTGAAGCGGACTTGGCTTTAAAAGAAATTGGCTTGAGAGACCAAGTAAGTTTGGTTGCTGCTGGCGGAGTACGCTCTGGAGCAGACCTGGCGAAAGCTATTGCTCTCGGTGCAGATGCAGTATACATTGCAACAGCCGCTTTGATATCAATTGGATGTAGGGTATGTCAAATGTGTTATACAGGAACATGCAGAAAAGGAATAGCTACACAGGACTTGTCCTTAAGACACAGGCTTGATTATAAAGAAATGGGTAAAAATGTGGCAAACTACATTAACACAATGACGGATGAGGCTTGTATGCTGGTTCAGCAAGCTGGAAATACTCACATTACAAAACTTGAAAAAGAGAATTTAAGATCACTTACCTTAGAAGCATCAGCTTTAACTGGTGTTCCTATGGCAGGTGTAGGTAGGATTTAGAGGTTAGATGCCTCTAATTTTTTTCTTTTTATATTAATTTTAGCAGATTTATTTTTTTTATCATGAATATCCATGTTATGAGAATTGAGAATAGGCATGACAGCATTATTATTGGTGGATAGTAAAGGTAACCAATGACTATGAAAATGAATGTAAATAAGATGTTTAAAACAAAGTTATTATAATTTTGGAATGCTGTTTGTAAAAATTTGTTGGATTTATCTATTTTTTTCATTTGAAATGTAGCAATAATGGAACACATGTTGATAATCATGAAATTTATACCATAGATGCACTGAGGTACAAAATCATGATAATTCATAGCGACATAAGTTGTCAAATAGGGAATCAATGATAAAAAGAATAATGCGGAACATATGGACCAAATTGATTTGTAATTGATCTTATTGACAATAGCAAATAAATTATAAGTAAAGTTCCAAACATTAAAGCAAACGATAAAACTGATAATGTATGCCAGGAATTCAAGTTTTAATTCCAATAGTCCTTCCAAACTGCCATTTGCTGCAGTTGGAATTTCAAGCACGATAATTGTTATGATAATAGCTATTATTGCATCAATCAATGCTTCAAACCTTTCAGTTTCTTCGGTTTCTTTTCCTTGCTTTCTGTTATAGATAATACTTAAAAGTACAGAAAATATGCTCGCTATATAAATTCCTGGAGTAAATACTGTATATGACAGTATAAAACCAATTAATATAATCACGATAGGAATAATGAAATAACTCTTTTTAATATGCAATTCCTGTAATTTTTCACTATATCTGTTGGCTCCGAATATTATAATTACTGATATAATATTGGAAATATTGGCAAAAAGTATTAACAATCCGAAAATTGTTTCTGCAACCAAAGAATTCATATTCAATGAAAGCCATGATGCAAAATATGGGAATAGTGAAAATAGGAAAATTGAAATACCATATGAGATTAGAGACTTATTGTTAATGTTATCAATATGCTGGAATAGATTATGATTGCCGTACCAAATGTTGATGATTGATAAAAATACTATGAAATATGTTATAAAATTCAAATAGTTTGAAAAGAAAGCTCCCCATTCAGGGCCTAACGGTTGAGGAATTTTTAACACCAAAATTGTTATAACAATTGCCAGAACGGCATCATAAAAAGTTTCAAATCTATCCGTTTTCATATTTTTTAATATGTTTTTATTGTAAATAAATTTTATTTTTTTAATTATTTGCAGAATAATGAATTTTTTCACATATTCATGTAGTTAAATCTGATTTCACGCTATTCAACGATAAATACAAGAATTTCTGTTATTAATTAATATAAAATGTAATGCCCCATATCTATTAAAAAAATCCTCTCATGAAACTCAGAATAAAAAACAATCTGTTTTCAATACACTAATTATCTGAGCATTTAAATGTTTTATTTGGTGTTTTAAAACTCCACTGAAGAGTTATTGATAATTATCGATTGCAATATCTTTTTTTGGCCAAATTATTTAAAGTGTTTTTAATCAATATTTAATCATGGAAACAAAAAAAATCAATAGATATGTAATTTACCTGATATCCTTGTTTATCATATCTCTGGGTGCGGCCATATCGATTAAAGCTAATTTAGGAACATCTCCTTTGATTTGCATTCCATATGTTTCAAGCGTAATATCAAATTTAAGCGTTGGAACTGTCTCTTTTATTTTTAGTATTATATTAATAGCTTTACAGGCTCTTATTTTAAGAGGGGATTTTGAAAAAAGGCAATATCTGCAGATAGTCATAGGAACGATTTTTTCTGCTTTCATGGACATTGCATTAATGTTGGTGAGCTTTTTAAATCCTCAAGATTATTCAAGTCAAATCGCCGTATTGCTGATCAGTTGTATTGTAGTTGCTTTTGGTGTCTTTCTTGAAATCCAAACGGAAGTTGTATATTTACCCCCTGATGGGCTGATTGTAGCTATTTCAACAGTATTGAAAAAAGAATTTGGAAAAGTAAAACCCTATATTGACACTTCTTTTGTTATTATAGCGGCAATTTTGTCCGTCGTGTTTTTAGGATATCTCATCGGTGTTCGTGAAGGGACAATAATATCCGCATTAATTATTGGGCCAATAGTAAGGGTTCTTAAAAGATACCTTGATTCTTATATTTCAAGGATAATCGAATAATTTCTAAAAAATCAACCTATTCGCTCGGTGATTTCCTGTTTGTTAATATGAATGAGAATACTAAAACAGATATAATGACAATTGAATCAATCGCAATCTCAAACCATGTTGCATCTGAAAACAAATTAAACACACCAATTATCCAGATTCCAAACAGAACCACTGGTGCAATGTATTTGATTATCGCTTTCCATATCTTGCCCACTTTTATGTTGGAATGTTCATTCAAAACAGGCAATACTTTGTCAAGGCCATATATCCATCCAAATATTATCGCTTGAACCGGAATTAAAAACAATACTCCAAACTGATTTACAACGGAATCTATTATTCCGACAAGATAACTGCTGATTCCTGTTGTCAAGATTAATGAGAATATGCAGCCTATGATGCATAATACTGTTGTTGTTTTTCTTCTTGACCATCCAATTTTATTAGATGTTGAGTTTAGCATTGGTTCAAATAATCCTAATGCTGAAGTAATTCCGGCAAACAGGATAGCTAAGAATAGCAATGGTGCCAATATGCGTCCCATTGTCCCCATGATATTGAAAATCATTGGAAATACTATAAATATTAGTCCTGTTCCTTCTGTAACCAGTTCCACCATAGGTGTTCCATTAGTAAAGGACATATATCCGAGAATGGAAAATACTCCAAATGCAGTACACACTTCAAAGGTGGCATTTGAAGCCACGACTATTAGAACATTATCAGTCAATTTAGCGTTTTCAGGTAAATAACTTGCATATGTGAGTGCTAAAGCTTCTCCAACACTCAATGAGAAAATGATTTGACCAAATGCGGCAAGCCAAATGTTGACGTCTAAAAGCTTATCCCATTTGGGATTTATTAATGCATTGATACCGATATCTGCCCCAGGTAATGTAAGTGCATATATAATTATTATTCCCATGATGATGAACAGTAGGGGAATAAGGATTTTAGAAGCTTTTCCGATGCCCTTGTCAACGTCTTTATTTGAGATGAACCATAAGATAGACCATGTGATTAGAACTCCTATTGTTGTTGGAATCAATAGGAAACTTGCATCAGCCAAATTGGAACTTCCTCCGACACTATTTACAAAGTAAGCTGCGGCGTCTGTTCCCCAGCTAAATGTGAAACTGCTTAACAGGTAAATCAAGTCCCAACTAAGAATTACCATATAATAGATGGTCACAATAAATGTGAATAGAACCAACATCCAAGCTATTATTTCAAACTTCGGATTAATCGATTTCATGATGTCTGTAAATGATTTTTTAAAAGAAAATCCAATTCCATATTCTAAAATTAAAAACGGAACTCCCAAAATTGCAATTGCTACAAGGTAAGGTATAAAAAAGGATCCTCCTCCATTGGAGTAAACTACATAACTAAAACGCCAAATATTACCTAATCCTACGGCAACACCAATCATTGCAAATAAGAATGAAAGTGTCGAATCCCATTGAGCTTGTTTAGACATAATATATTATTTATTATTCAAAATTATAAAATATTTTTTAATTAATACATTAATTATGGTGAATGTGACCGCAAGTTTAGATTATTCTTTTAATATTAGGCAATGTTTTTAATGTTGGAGGATTTTAAAACTTCCATTAGATATTCTAATTAGCCATCATCAAGGCCATAGTCATCGTATTAATTATCTCCAAGCATTCCTCATCAGGAGATTTTGAAATGATATCGCAATATAAATTGTCGAGAGCCATTAATCTGTTCTGTCGCCTAAAATTTCAAAAACAGTATGAGTAAGACCTCAATCTTCAATGGCATTGCAATAAAAGTGTTTTTCTACAAGATAACCTGCAGTAACTGCTTTTTCAATGGCCTTTTTAATGTCAATATTTCCAGCTATTTCAATATTCAAGAATTACCCATCTAAATACTCAAATATTTCATCAATAGTGCAAGCAACTTTGTAAATTTCATTTTGTTTGTATAAAAAGCCTTTTTCACCCATTTCATCAATCATTTCAAGCATTTTATCATAAAAATGGTCGATATTAAATATAATGATTGGTTTATTCTGTCGTTTGAGCTTTTTAAGGGTGATCACTTCAAAAAATTCGTCTAATGTACCAATGCCTCCGGGAGATATTATAAAGGCATCGGAATTATCATAAAATCCTTGTTTTCTCTCATCAATTGTGTTTACATAAATGAATTCACTGCAATCTTCACATAATGGTTCAAAATTATTAATCCATTCCGGTGCTATTCCAATTGATTTTCCATTGTTATCGTGAACTCCCTTGGCGCAGGCCCCCATCATTCCAGTATCTCCACCACCAAAAACAAGAGTATGACCTTTTTGAGCCATTATACAACCTAAATTATAAGCTTCATCAGTGTAAATTTTATCAATTTCTCTACTTCCAGATCCGTACAAGCAAATGTTCATAAAATCAATCCTAAATATCAGGGGTTTGCACAGCAAGACATAAATGACAGATTGCATTGGGATTGTCATCTTGGTTTCCTTTAACTGGGCAGTAAAATTCCCCATTTCTTTTTTCTACTTTTAAATTTCCTGGAAATTCACTTCCAACAGGATGTATTGGTTCTTCTAAGATAAATGTTGTGTATAATGAAGTAATTACATAAATTAATGGGAATTTTCCATCATCGCTAATTTTTTCACTTTCAAAAGTCCTTTCAAGCATTGGGAAGCATTCATCAAAGGTTTCTTTATCAATAGTTTTTTTGTTGTAACTGTCATTTTCCAATACTTCTTTCATACGCATTATAAAGTATTTAATATAAATTTCTAAATATTTTTCTCGATAATTAGCATGAACGAACTCACCATCTTTTCGCATATATGCGCTTGCCAACATTAAATCGTATACAGAAATTATCCGCGCATATTCTTTAAGTATTTCCATTAACTCACAGGTTGTAATTTCTTTTTTAGGGGATAATTTTTTAAGGTCGATTAAGATGTCTTCCGGGTTCATGATTTTATATAAACCATTATTATTATAAAAATTTTTTTAAACAAAAATTACTTATTATTCAAATTTAAAAGTAATATGGGGAGTAATTATGTCTGACGAATTTATTGAGATTACAAAAGAAGAAATTGAAGATATTGAAAAAGCATTAAAAGTTAATTCTGATTACAAATTAAAAGATTCTAAATTTAATATCAAGACTTTTGAGAAAGGTTCGGATATTGTAATAATTCAATATGTTGCCAATGTTGAAAATGAATTAGTTTTCGCTACAAAAAAGGAAAATGGCAAATATTATATTTCTGCAATCTTTGATTTATTTAAGGACAATATCCTCAACGGCAATGTTTCAAGGGATGTATTCCAGTCTGTTTTCACTTATTTCCACGATGTAATTGAAAACCCTGATAAAGATTTCAGTGACGAAAAGGAAGAATTGATTAGTTTTTTACTTTTAACTGAAGAATATGATGAATCTAAACTTCAAATTGATTTAGACCCTGAAAAGATACGTCAGGAATATGATGAAGATCATGAAAGGATTTACAGTGATGATTCTCTAAATAAAGTGGAAAAAAGTCTTGCTTTAAAGGAATTACTTCACATGTCAATCTGTCAAGTTGTAAATGACATTGACCTATTTTTTACAAGGCCTTATGATTTAACTCCCGAAGAACATGCTTTTAAAAATAAACAAGAAGAAAAAGCATTGCAAAATGAAGTGCAATTAGGCTAAATATATAAGTAATATTAAATAATAAATTATTATTATAAAATTCTGAATTGATTATATGATTAACATTACCAAAAATGAAGAAGTTGTTTTAAGCCAAATTGAGATATTCGACATAGAATATCCTAATGGAATTCCTTTAAATGTTTTAAGAAAGGATTTAGGCTTTCATGAATATGATTTGGTTCAAATTTTAGAAGAGCTTAAAGATAAGGATTTAATCATCTTTGAAGATAATAAGGTTAGTCTATCTGAAAGTGAAAAGGAAATCAACACGGTTAACTCCCGAAAGGATATTGAAGAGTTGGAATTGAATATGAAAGAAAAAGAATCTTATAAGATAATTCAAGAGCTTGTTGATGATAAGAATCTAATCTCCAAATATACTTTAGAAGGCCATTTGCTTTATGGGGATTTGAAACTCACTAATTTCAGAATGTACCATATCATATTGTCTCTTCAGAATAAAGGCCTTTTAAAATCCATCGAAAAAGACGATGGGGAGTATTATTTGTTGATTGGATAATATTTTTTACTTTTTTTTTAATATTTGAGTATTATTTATTTGTATTTTAATCATAATATTTATATAAGTTAAATTTCATAACTATAATCATTAATTTATATTGATGTGTATTTTTATGATGAGAATAAGTATGTCCTTACCAAAAAAATTATTGGCAGATTTTGATGAAGTATTGAAAGAAAGGGGATACCAATCACGTTCAAAAGGAATTCGTGATGCACTTCAAGATTATATTGTAAGGTATCAATGGATGAATTCAATGGAAGGACACAGAATTGGTATCATAACAATTATCTATGATCACCACTACACAGGTGTAATGGAAAACCTTGCGGAAATTCAACACAGTTTCAGAAATGAGATTAACACAAGTATGCACATCCACATGACCGACAAATATTGTATGGAAATCGTTGTCGTAAATGGTGATATTGCAGAAATCCGTGATTTAACTGAAAAAATCATGAGACTTAAAGGTGTTGAACACGTAAAACTTACAAGTACCGCTAATGGAGAAGATTTTAACGAACCTGGTTACTCACATGACCACGCACACCACCATCACTAAATTCTTCTTTTTTCTTTTTTTATGAAATTCAAAACAACTCCCTATCATTCTGATTTATTAAAGGATACTGATAGACTGTCCGCTTTTTGGCAAGCTATTGTAGACTATGACGGTAATAATGATTTAGCATATGATTTGGGCTGTGGAAGTGGAGTTTTATCCTATTTTTTAAGTTCCTATTTTAAGGAGATTATAGCTATTGAAGTTGATAAGAAAACAAGTTTGATAGCCAAAGAAAACTTATCTGATTTTGACAATATTGAAGTTGTAAACAGTGATGTTTTAGAATATGACTTTACAAAAAAAGCCGATTTGATTGTTTGTGAAATGCTAGATACGGCTTTAATTGACGAAGAGGAAATTCCGGTTTTAAGCTATGCAAAGAAATTCTTGAAAGAGGATGGCAAAATCATACCTCAATCAGTAATCAACACAGTTGAGCTTGTTAATTTAGAAAGACATTATCTTCATTGGGATGAAGGAGTTAATTATGAAACGCTATCGGAACCTCTTGTCTATTCCCAATTCAATCTTTTGGATGAAATCAATCCAGAATTTGAGGTTGATTTATCACTAAAGGCGAATAGGAATGGAATGATTAACGGTTTAAAAATAACAACCTATAC
>CAJGDA010000022.1 GCA_904501935.1 uncultured Methanobrevibacter sp.
GTATGCATAAAAATAACTATTTTTAACTTTTAATTTCAGATTTAAAGATGCAAGTAAGCACTTACATTCGAAAAACTATTTATATGATTTTTTTTAAAGTAATAATTACATTTAAAGTGAATAAAACATTTAAAGAAGTGAAAATATGAGCTGGAGCGGATTTGTAAGAATGTTGAATGAATCTATAGAAATGTGGAACGAACTATACAAAAACGGTAATGTCAATCCTCAATTGACCAGTCAATATTATGGCTAAAGATTTTAATGAATTATTTTGATTTCATATCCTGTGGGCATTTCGGTTTGAAACGAATGCTTTAGTGCAATATCTAAAAACCAATGCAAAAACTGCAATTAGATTTAAACTAACATATTTCATAAGTAATATGGAATTTCAAATATTCATATAAGTTACCGAAAGAACAATCAGCCGACAATAAAATTATATGAAAAGTTAAATTATCAGATGATAGATAATTTCAGGCAATTCAAAGATGATGATTTTGTCGTTTTGCATGAAAAAAAAGAACTTAAAATTGCTTTTGAATTGATATAAAAAACCAAAAATAAAAAAAATAAATATGGCAATAAATTCATTATTCAACCATTTCAAGGACACTCTTTTTTTAAAAAAAAGAAAAGAATTAAATGATAAAAATCATTTAATATTCGTAGAATCCTTTGCCTGCATTGATACCGGTTTCACCAGCATCAATTTTTTCCTTAAGCTTTCTAGCTATTTTACCTTGAGTTGTTTCAGGGTCTTGAGATCTAGGATCCATAATGCCGATATTATATGCAGTTACAAGTCCTACAATATCTAAAATTTGGAACGGTCCGTTTGGTGAACCTGTAGCAAGTCTCCAAGTCAAGTCGATTGTTTCAGGCTCTGCAACTTCTTCAGCCCATAAAGCTTGTCCTGCAGATAGGAATGGAACAAGCAATGAATTAAGAACATATCCTGGTTGTTCTTTTAATACTTTAATAGGAACCATGTTGATGTCTTCTGCATATTGAACGATTGCATCAAAGTATTGTTGTTCGGTTCCAGGGTGCGGCATGACTTCAGCAGTGTTTTGAGCCCATATGTTATTTGCAAAGTGGAATGCAAGATATTTCTCTGGTCTTCCAGTGTATTCAGCAAACTGGCTTGGAAGCAAAGTAGATGAATTTGTAACAACAATTGTTTTTTCCGGAAGATGTTTTGCCAATTCTTCATAAAATGGGATTTTTTGATTAGGATCTTCTGCGATTGCTTCAATTACAAGGTCTGCATTGTCAGCTGCTTCTTCATAACTTGTAGTTAATTTTAAGCTATCAAATGCCTTTTGGGCCTGTTCTTTTAAAGCATCGATTTCTTCATCACTAAGGTCATCTTTTTTACTGAATCCTCTGCAGTATGCAGATTTGTCGGTTTTCATCTTTTCAAGAGTGCCTAAATAGATATTCAACAATCTTTCAAATTTAGGTTTTGCTCTTTCGATAGAACCTTCACTTCTTAACCAAACAGTTACATCAAATCCGCAGAATGCAGATTGATAAGCAATTTGACTACCTAAGACTCCTCCACCAGCTACAACAACTTTCTTAATATCCATTTCAATCACCAATAAATTTTGTAAATTATATTTAACAAAAGAATAAAAAAAATTAAATATAATCTATTGTATGCTATTATATTTTTTAGAATATTTAAAATTTTTTAAACAATCCAAAAAAAAATCTTTCTAATCATAATATTAATATGAATCTTTTAATCAGCTTTTGATTAAATAATCATGAAAACAATGAGATTTTTATGATTATTATTAATAATGTAGTAATTTATACTAATTTTATTCATAAAAATGATTTTTAAATTGTTATAAAGCAAAATAGCCATAAGAAATGTCCTCATAACATTTTTAAAAGAAGAAATATAAAGATTTTAATAGTTAATATAATGAAAATCTTATAGTTTTTGGAGTGAATGTTTCAATAAACATTAAACACCAGACAGATGATTTTCAGGATAAGGACATCATTATTTATGTGCCTATGTATTATGAGATAAAAGGAAATGACAATATGAGTATGAATAACAATGAAAAAGAAACAATAAAGGAAAAAATCAAAAAAATGTTTTCATTATCTGAGGACTCTGCATCTAATGATGAAATCCGCACACGTCTCCTCGATGGTGGAAAAGTCACCGGTACCAATATGTGTGTGCTTGTATGTGCAATGGTAATCGCTTCAGTCGGGCTTAATGTGAATTCAACTGCAGTAATTATTGGTGCAATGCTGATTTCACCTATAATGGGAAGTATTCTTGCTTCAGCATACGCAAGCGTGACAAATGACTACCCTCTGCTTCGCGAACATTTACTTGGTTTTGGAGTTCAGATTGCAATCAGTGTTACTGCCGCAATGATATATTTTCTTGTCTCTCCTGTTAAGGAGCCGACTGCAGAATTGCTGGCAAGAACATCACCGACATTTTTTGATGTACTAATCGCCTTTTTTGGCGGACTTGCAGGAATCATAGGACAGACAAGACAAGACAAAGCAAACACTGTTATTCCGGGTGTTGCAATTGCAACTGCTTTGATGCCGCCACTATGTACATGCGGATATTCTATTGCAAACGGCAGATGGGATATGCTCCTTAGAGCAGGATATCTGTTCATCATCAACAGCTATTTCATTTTCCTGTCCGCAGGAATTATCATGAGTGTTTTGAAAATCCCAAAATCTAAGGACTTGACTGAAAAAGAATGGAAAAGGCGTCGTTTCAGAATGATTCGTAATACTATCCTCATTATTTTGCCCAGCATAGCAGCACTTTATACAATGATGCTATAAGATATGCGGCTTAAAAGTGATAAGGCAATCGCAGTAGGGAGATTGGAATTGACTATTCTCATTGAAAAGACAAAGGACAAGTAAAAGGAATAATATGAAAGGGTGCTGACTCTTGCAGAGAACCATGATTTTAATGATAGTTCATTCCATAAAGCAGTGCAGGATACATATTATATTTTAAGAGCATAGTGTAATCGAATTAATGCACTGCTGTCAATACCCTGCCGAAAGGGTGCATGAATTCATTAGATTTTTTCAAGTCTATTTTTTAAATTCATTTAAAAATTCTTTAAACACATCAACAAAGACAGAATAATCATTATAAAAAACAAAATCATTATCATCAAAAATAAAGATTTCCAGATTTTCTATTATGCCCTTAAGAGGATATACATCAAATTCGGGAGAAAAATAAATATCTTCGGAAGATGAAACAACCAATGTTTTTGCTTTAATGTTGGATAACTTATCTTCTACATCAAAGTTTAATATGGCATCATTTCCATATTTCAAATCGTATATATCCATAAATAATCCTTCATCAACAAAGTCATCCATTAATGCATCGATTTCAAATTTGGTTAAATTTTGAAATATTTTTTTAGAAAAATGTTGGGAATAGATCAATCTATTAATTGTAACCATGATTTTAGATAAAGATTCGCTATATAAATCATCATAATAAGCATCAGATGAATCAATAATTGAATCTATAACCCTAGAAGCAATATAACGATGCCCATTTGTTTTAAAAGAGCTGCTGGTGATAATTAAAAATTCCATTTCATCCGGATATTCACAAGCCCATGTATATGCCTCATAACCTCCGGAACCGACACCAAAAATACCGAGAACATTGGTTATGTTAAATTTTTCAACTAAAAATTTTCTTTTAAAATCAACACGATTTTTTATAGAATAACTGGGAAAATCGTATTTTAGATTTGTAGTAGATGGAGAACATGAATTGGGATGGCCTAATGATGAAATTGAGATATAAAAAAAGTTCAATTCTGATAATGGACTATCAGGCCCAATTAATTGATGAAAATCAATGACTGATGAATAATTTCCGTTATACATATAGCAAAGTATTACCGCATTAATGATATTGCCTTCATCATCATATATTGGAGTTCCACTAGTGGTATATTCTACTTCAACATCGTGAAGAATATTACCATAATCGAATTTAAATTCATCTAAAGTATATATGTTGTAGCCTAAGTCAGAATCATCAATCATATTACCACTGTTAAATATATAATTAACAAACTATATAAAATTTTAAAAATGAATATAAAATGGGAATAAAATTTAACATTGTTTATTTTTATTCATGCATTTTTAAATCTGAAAAATAATTCAAATAATAATATTTTAATACATCACGATGAAATCAAAAATAGCCATAAATCGTTCTGATTCTTAATCTATCAAAGTTCTCGATTTGAATATGAACATATAAAAAAATAAATTTTTTTACCAATCCTTCAAATCTTGAGAGGTCATATTTACATTAAGAGGTGTTAAACTTGGACATTTTTCAACGAAAAGCGCATATCCATCACTGCCCTCCTCATATTCTTTTACAAGATTGGAAGTAATCATTAATAAATCATCGCTTTCCTGACCTTCATCCAATGGATAGTTAAATATGTCCTCCTTTTCTTTATTGGAATTGTCAATGACTTTTTTAGAAAGCATTGTATGAGACAACTTAGTAATCATAACATCCTCTGATTCATAATTTGAAGGTACATTTAAATTAAATAAGTCAACACCTTCTGGAAAACCTTTATCAATGAATTTTAAAACAAGATCATGAATAATTTTCTTTGTTAATGTAAAATCATAATCGGCATACCATTCACCATTTTCATCTTGTTTAAATGAAGTTTTAGGATCTATAAAAATGGAAACTGCAATTGCAGGAATACCTAGACTAACAGCTTCTAAAGCAGCGCAAACAGTGCCTGAAGTTGTAATATCGCAACTAATATTAACACCTGCGTTGATTCCTGTAATGACCAAATCAGGTTTCTCATCCATTACATAATCAACGCCAACAATCACCGAATCTGCAGGACTTCCTGAAACAGAATAGGCTGGGCTTCCGTCTTCAAGTTGGCAGGATTCGAGTTTTAAATGTTTAAATAATGATATGCGACGTCCGACACTGCTGTTATTTTTATCCGGTGCAACAACAGTCACATTACCCAAATCTTCAACCGCTTGTTTTGCGGCCAATATCCCTGGTGCAAAAACCCCATCATCATTTGATATTAAAATATTCATAATGTCAAAACCTAAAATGTTTTTATAGTTATATTTATATTTAATCCTTAATAAAAAAATTATTTCTTTTTGAACTAAATTTAGACTAATCTTCAAAAATCTAAAAAAAAGTATTATATAATACATAAAGTATAATTAAACATAGATATTACTTACTTATTGTAATATAATTTAAAATTTAACTGAATATTATCAAGATACTATGAGCAATATAACTTTAGATACAAGAACCAGAAATCTAATCCTAATATTATTCTTAATAGGAGTTTTTATGGGATCCCTGGACACTGGAATAATAGGTCCGGTTCTTCCCTCAATTGAACAAAGCTTTAAGTTGACAAGCAGGGAATCCAGCTGGATATTTACCCTATTCGTAATTAGTTTCATGATTGGTTCTCCTGTTATGGCTAAATTTTCCGACTTTTACGGCAGAAAAAAAATCTTTATCCTAGATGTAATACTCTTTGGAATTGGATCTTGCCTAATCGCATCTGCAATAAGTATCGAACTGATATTTTTAGGAAGAATCATACAGGGTTTCGGTTGTGGGGGCATATTCCCTGTTGCTGGAGCTTTTATCGGTGATGCATTTCCATTGGAAGAGCGTGGGAAAGCATTAGGAATACTGGGAAGTGTATTTGGAATTTCAGCAATTGGAGGCCCGTTAGTTGGAGCTGCCTTAATCCCATTCGGCTGGAACTGGTGTTTTACAATAAATATACCAATCAGCATATTTCTTATACTGTTTGCATTCTATATTCTTCCTGAAGCGGAAGATAATAGAAAATTAAAAATCGATTATTTGGGAATCGCAATACTAAGCCTACTTGCCATATTTTTGGCTTATGGACTAAATCAAATCGATTCAAACAATTTCATAAATAGCTTATTCTCCTTAAATGTTGCTCCATTTCTAATCTTATTTATTATTCTAATTCCAATCTTTTTCAAAATTGAAAAAAAAGCAGAAGAATCTATTGTGCCAATACACATGTTGAAAAACAAGGAAATAACTATTGCATGCATTGAAACATTATGTTATGGTATTATCTACTCTTCAGCCATATTCATCCCATCTTTAGTTATTCTTTCAATGGGTTTGAACGACCAACTAGCAAGCTTGATGCTGATTCCTATTTTGGGAGCCAACGCTGTTGCAGCACCAATTCTAGGCAAAATCTTAGATTACACAGGTTCACGAAAGATTATGGCAATTGGGACATTGATAATGACATTTGGATTGATTGCAATTGCAGTATATCCTGACAATTTCATATTGTTCATTATAGCAGGATGCCTGATTGGTGTAGGTATGGTAACAATTATCGGTGCTCCATTAAGGTATATTGTTCTAAGCGAAGCGAAACCAACAGAAAGAGGTGCAGGTCAGGCCATTGTCAATATGCTATCAAGTGCCGGACAGCTAATAGGTGGGGCACTAATTGGTGGTATAATCGCATCCTTTTCAGGAATATGGGGTTATAAAATCAGTTTAATTTTAGCTGCAATTGTTGCATTTATTGCATTTTTATTCACTTTAAAGCTGAAAAATCGTGATGAACAGATTGCCACAATGAAATCAAACATTTAAAACAGAATTTTTGTACTACAGAATCAATGTAGTACAAAGCAATATCTAATATTTTTCTAACAATCCATACAATTCTGGTATGACCAGCTCGAATTTGACTCCATATTTATGGGTTTCATCGCCAACAGTCTTTTCGATTGCACTTTTTGTAAATTCACCAGCAATTTTTGCCGCTTGAGTTGGAATTTTACCATTCATTGTTGATCCGACAAATGCAGAAGCAAATACGTCTCCAGTACCATGAGATACATAATCCACTTTGTCGTTGAATACAATTTCACAAGTGGACTCCAATTTATCCAAAACAATCATTCCTAATTGGCCTTCATTATGTGTATCTCCTTTTAGGATTACATGTCTTTTGGTAAATTCTGAAAGCTCATTTGCCATTTCCAACATTTCCTCTTTTGTAAACTCTTCTTTCCAAGGCTTGTGTAGAATATAGCAAGCCTCAGTTGTATTAGGAAGAATATAATCTCCCAATTTACAGAGTTCACCCATCTTATCTGCAAATTCCTGGTCAAACCCATTGTAGAATTCACCGTGGTCGGCCATAGCAGGGTCTACGAATACAAGTCCACCAGGTTTCAATCTAGAATCAATGATATCCTTAATGTAGTCCAGCTGTTCAATTGATGCTATAAAACCCGTATATATTGCATCAAATAAAATTCCTTCCTTTTCCCAGTGCTTTCTGATTTCAGGCAAGTCTTCTGTTAAATCCCTGACTGTAAAATCAGTAAAACCTGCAGTATGAGTTGACAATACTGCTGAAGGCAATATTGCAGTTTCTATTCCAAATGCTGAAACGATTGGCAAAGCAACTGTAATTGAACATTGCCCATAACATGAAATGTCTTGAATAGTTAAGATTTTTATAGTTTCATTCATTTTTTCTACCTAAATCATTATAATTTTATAAAGTCCTTTAATAATTTACAAACTTTTATCTAAAAAAGCCGTATTAATAGTATATAGTATGTATTATATAAAGCTTTGTAGTATAAAAATGTACATTAAAGTACTAAATTTATTAGTTAATTTTATATGCCATCAACTAAATAATAATACCTAACGAACGGTAGGTAGGAATATGAATACAAAAGAAAAAATATTTGACGTGTCATTGGATCTGTTTTCAAAAAAAGGATATGATTCAGTATCACTAAGAGAAATTGCAGAAAGCGTTGGAATCAAAAAAAGTTCAATATATAGCCATTACCCCTCAAAAGAAGCCATACTCCTGGACATATTTCAATACTTGACAGACCTATTCGAATATGATGAGCTATTGAACAGCGAAGACTTAAACTTAACTGCTAAAAATGAGATATTGATTGAAAACCCTGAACTGTTTTATCACATTGGCTCCGAAGCCATGAGGAAGATGTTTTCACAAGAGAGAAATCTCAAAATTTGGAGATTAATTTTCATTCAAATGCACCATAACGATGCAATCAGGGACTTTTTCCAAAATGAGATACTTGTTAAACCACTGCTGTTTTGGAATGACTTTTTTACTATCCTAAAAGAAAATGGAATCATACGCCAAGACTGCAATCCGGAATTATTGGCAAAAGAGTATTACAGTTTTCCAATTTACCTGCTTCTGGAAATTTCAGCTAATTATGATGACATTTCAGAAGGCCACCTTGATGATTTCTTTAAGGAGACGGAAGAACATGCAAAATTCCTATTAAACTGTGTGAAGGTGAAATAATGGAAGAAGAGTTTGATTTGCAGAATTATTTGGCGAACGGTGTTGAAATCATCATTAAAGATGCGCTTCGAGCTTCCCTTAAAAATCCTAAAGAGATTATGTTCCTTCGAAGATTTTCAAAACATACAAGAAAAGCCACAGCGATTAGGCAAAAGCATGCAGAAAATGGTCAAAACATTCCTGTTTTTCTAATTGCAAGCATCACAAGCAGCTGCAACCTTCACTGCACCGGATGCTATTCACGGGCAAACGATGCATGCAGTGATAAGGCACCTTTAAATCAGCTTTCCAGTGATGAATGGAGCGACATTTTTTTAGAAGCAAAAGAACTTGGAATAAGTTTCATTGTTTTAGCAGGTGGAGAACCTATGATTAGAGAGGATGTAATAGTTAAAGCAAGCCATTATCCTGAAATCCTATTTCCGATTTTTACAAATGGAACAATGATTAATGATGATTATTTGAAGTTGTTTGATAAAAACAGAAATCTTGTACCTATATTATCCATTGAAGGTGATGAAGAAGTGACTGATTCCAGACGTGGTGAAGGCGTTTACAGCAAGTTAGTTGATTCAATGGAGTTAATGAATAAAAATAATATCATATTTGGTGCTTCACTCACATTTACAAAAGGAAATTTATCAAAATTGCTTTCAGATGAATTTATTCAAAAATTGCATGATTTCGGATGTAAAGTAGTATTTTTCATTGAATATGTGCCTGTTGATGGTGAGACTGTCGAGCTTACTCCAAGTGACAGCGAAAGGGAACTGCTGTTTAATGAAATAAATCGCTTGCGCAAAGACTATGATAACATGTTGTTTTTATCATTTCCGGGAGATGAAAAGACTTCCGGCGGATGTCTTGCTGCAGGTAGAGGATTTTTCCATATCAATTCCCATGGGGGTGCCGAACCTTGCCCTGCTTCACCTTATTCAGACATTAATGTAAAAGACACATCACTTCTTGAAGCCTTGAATTCAAAATTGTTCAAATCCCTTAGGGATGGAGGACTTCTTATGGATGATCATGAAGGGGGCTGTGTTTTGTTCGAACATGAAGATGAAGTTAAAAGATTATTGGACAATTCATGAGACATCATATGCTTAAAGATATGTATCTTTAAATTACTTTTATCTTCAACATGTGTCTTTAAAATAATATGAAATTTGATTTAATGATATATATCATGAAAAAAAGAAAAATATAATCTAAAATAGATAGATATAATATTTTAATTAGGGAAAATTTTAAAGGTTGGAATATGATAATCGAAAATTCGAACTTACTAATCAATGCTCGAAATCCCCAAGGAGAGCTTGGAGATAAATTGATAGATCAAATGAATATCAATCATGAAGGTTTAGCCAAGTGGAGTTTAAGCCATTTAAAAATTTTGAAAGAAGACATTATACTAGACATTGGCTGCGGCGGAGGAGTTAATATCAAGCGGTTCTTGAAAATGACAGAAAATAAGGTCTATGGTATTGATTACTCCGAACTTGCGGTTGAAAGGTCAGTAAAATTAAATCAAAGCTCTATTGATGTTGGCAGATGTGAAATCATTCAATGCTCTGTTTCTGACATGCCGTTTAAGGACAATAGTTTCGATATTATAACTGCTTTTGAAACCGTTTATTTCTGGCCCGATTTTGTAAACGATTTAAAAGAAGTTTTGAGAGTCTTAAAACCAGATGGAATTATATTTATCGCCAATGAAGCGCTTCCAAAAGAGGATGACAATCGCCAAAAGGAACTTATTGAACTGTTAGACATGAACATATATTCAAAAGATGAACTAATCGAATCATTAAGAAACGCAGGATTTTCAGATGTAACTACATATGTCAAGGAGTCAAAAGACTCTTTTACGGGTGAGGATGCAGATTGGATTTGTGCAATTGCAAAAAAATAACTATTTTTCACAAATATTAAAAAAGTATTTTAAAAACTAGATACAAATATAATAATGTTATATTATTAAATTGGATTGAATGTTATGAGTCTTGAAAAGTTAATTGGTAATACACCAATGATAAAAGTTAATTATGAATTTGAAGGAAAACAAGGAAGCATATACACAAAACTTGAATTTTACAATTATTCTGGAAGTATAAAAGACAGAATGGCTTTCTACCTTATTAAAAAGGAAAAAGAAAACGGCAACCTGAAGGAAGGTCAGGCAATTGTAGAAGTTACAAGCGGAAATACCGGCATTGCATTCAGCGCCATTGGTGCCTTAATGGGCCATGACGTCCATATTTTCATGCCTGATTGGGTGTCAATTGAAAGGCGTAAAATCATTGAAATGTATGGCGCACAAGTGCATCTCGTTTCAAAGGAAGAAGGTGGATTTAAAGGAGCCTTAAAACTTGCGGAAGATTTTGCCAAGGAAAATGATGCATTCAGACCACTCCAATTTGATAATAAATTCAATGTTGAAGCTCAATATACCACAACAGGTCAAGAAATCATTGATGCCCTTCCAGAGGTTAACGCTTTTGTTTCAGGAATCGGAACTGGCGGAACATTGATGGGAATCGGAAAAAGATTAAAGGACAATAATCCAGATTCAAAAATATTTGCCTTAGAGCCATCTACATTATCAATCCTTAAGATGGGAATGGAAGAAGGAAGCCATATGATTGAAGGAATCGGTGACGACTTCATTCCAGGAATTGTTGATCAAGATATAATTGATGATATTGTTTTGATTCATGACTGCGATGCAATCAACATGTCCAAAAGAATAGCTAAGGAATTGGGTTTGGGAATTGGTATCTCAAGTGGAGCAAACTTCCTCGCCAGCGTAATAATGGATAATGATGATTTGACCATGGCAACCGTTTTTCCGGATGATAACAAAAAATACATAACTACACGACTATCCGAAGAAATCGACCCAGATCCTAAATTAATTTCCAATAGAATAAAGCTTCTTGGATTTGAAGTTGTTTAAAAATATAATTATGAACATTGAAGAATCTCAAAAACAAAATGACATTTACAGACTCACTAAAACATTTGATAGACTTAAACCTTATTCAGGTGTGTTGAGTGACGATGAAATATTAAAATATGCGCCAGACTCAAGGGCTGCAGCTGAAATCAGATTAAGCCGTGGCGAAAATAATCTTAAGGATAAATCACTTGTTAATGGCATTACTGGTTGGAAAATAGTTGGGATTCTATTTTTTATACTCTTTTTACTATTGATAAGCATTGCCTTAAACATTCATTCATTAGCTTATATATCAGCAATAATGGCTATCTTTGCCATACCACTGAGCATGATCTACATAATTTACATACTTTTCATTAAAAAATACAATGTAACTTCCAATGAGACAATTGAATCTCCAAAAAAAATCATTACTAAGAAAGCACAACCTTTTGAAACTAATCCAAAATTAAAAGAAGTTGAAGATTTAAAGGATACTTATTATTATAAAGAACAAATTGCTCGTGATTTAGTTGAAAAACGTTTTACACCACCCCAAATCACTTATGATAAGTTTATTTCTGTCATTGATAAAAGTACAAGCGTATTCAATAATGAATATGAAAAAACTAAAGAACTGATTAACTTAAATACCACTGAAAGAATTGACAATGAAATTGATAAAAAAATAGATATCTTAAAGTCACTGATTCAAAAAATGGAAGGTCTGTCAAAGGAATTGATTTTAACAGACAATTCAAATGAAAAAGCAGTTATTGGCGAATTAGATGAATTAATATCCTCTATTAAGGATTATTAATTCACATTTATCAAATATAATATTCATATTACTCTTCATTATTCTTTTTAATCATCTCTTCCAATTTATCGAATTTTTTATTGAAGTGTCTTGATAAGATCGCTGCCGTTAAGGTTGCAGTACCTACGCCTGATATTAAATAACCTGACCAAACTAAAAATATAGCATTGATTTTTCCAAGAGTAGAAGAACCTAAAACAGCATATCCATTACTTGTAAATGCATTTGAAACCATGACCAATGCATCTAAAGGACTAACATGTTCATCAAACTGAGTTAATAAAAAGCTAATAAATACAATTATAAACAACAAAATAATGGCTATTCCCAAACCATTTGATTCTGTATATTCAATAAATTTATCATAATATACTTTAATAAAGTAAATAAATACTGGAATATGAATTAGGTCCAATAATCCAACAAGACTATTATTGAATAAAATATATGTTAGGGAACCATATGGAATTAATAAAATCAATAGAATTCTATTCTTACGAGAACTCTTATCTAAACTAATACCAATGTATAGTGACAGAATAATATCAAATATAACAAAGGAAAGCAGGTCTCCAGTAATGTATATTAATGAATATAAAACATTAATAAAACATGATGCCATCATTATCAGGAAAAATACTTGCCTTAAAGAATGAACTTCCTCTTCGGGAAAATATTCTGTTGGATTTAATGTTCTATGAGAATTACCTCGAATTCTATTATATAAAAATCTAAAAACAACCATTAAAACTAAGAAGACTATAATTTCTATAAATACTTCTAAAAGTTTCGTATAATCAAATTGCACTTTTCACACCAAATAACATTTTTAAATAAGAAATATATCTGCGAAATGGACTTAATTGACCATTTCACGTAACGCATTAATATTTATTTCAATGAATTCCTTATATTTAGGGTTAGCTAGAATTTTATATTGTTTTTTTCCGCTTTGTTCATATGCGTCATTCATGACTCTCTGTAATTCTTCAGTATCTGTGTTTAAAACAATATTCAACTTATTCAAATGTTCCTCATCCAAACCATCAATGAAAGATTGAACCTTTGATTTAAACTTTTCAACGAAATTGGTTTTCTTTTTTGCAAACCTTTCAAGTATGAAAGGTGGTGCCATAGTGAAAAAACTTTCAAATTCCTTAATGTCATCATATGTTATATTATTTTCGCTCATTCATATCACCTACTTAAAATTTATAATGAATATTATGCAGCTTATACAAACACACAGAACTGCTTGATGGGAATGCATAAATCATATAGTCAAGCTCTTCCAAGGTTATTTTCTTGTTGATGATAAATGCAAACATGTTTGCCACATTTTCGGCATCAGCGGCATATATCTCAGCCCCAACAATCTGAAAATCCTTGTCTACAATAACTTTTGCCTCAGCAGTTCTATCATTTTTAAGCTCTAAAGAGTATGATCTGCCATATCTTATTCTGTGAACTTCATATTCATCACTTTGAGTTGCAATATATGCTGGAACACCAACTGTCGCAATTCTAGGAATAGTGTATGCAACTGCAGGAACTACAGGATATGTTATCTCATCGGCATCACCCAATAATTCCTTTGCAAGATATTTGGACTGGTGTATCGCTACAGTTACCAATTTGGCAATTCCGGTGTCTGCAACATCACCGCAAGCATAAATATTCGGAACTTCACTTTGCAAGTGGCCATTGACCTTGATTCCTTGCTTTGTATATGTCAAACCTACATTTTCAAGCCCTATATCCTCTACATTGGCAGTTCTTCCAATTGCAGATATGACATAATCCCCTTTCAAGCTTAATCCACTTTCACAGTTGACGGTGAAAGCGTTATCGTAAGCCTTATTGTCAAGTTTGGCTTCAGGGTCTCTTAGCATTTCATCTGAATTCAATCCTTGAACCACATTTAAGACTTTGGCTTCCGGATTTTCAATTTCAACATCACAAGTTACTTCTCTAACTTTTTGGTTAAAATGGAATCTTATACCTTTTTGTTTTAGAATTTCAATTATGTTTTGGACATATGGCTGGTGGAAATACTTTAAAGCCATCTCCCCCCTGATTATTACATCGGCGGTCAAGCCTGCTTCAGCCAATATTGATGCAAATTCCATTCCGACAAAACCTGCACCGATAATGATGGTATGTTTTGGAAGCTCTGAAATATCTAAAAAGTCAGTGCTGTCATGCAAGTATTCCTTGCCTTTTATATCAGGAATGATTGGTTTTAATCCTGTGCATATTACGATTTTATCTGTGGTGAACTGCTTTTCTCCTACTTGTACTGTATGTTCGTCAACTATTACTCCTTTTCCATGAGCAACATCCAAATCGTATTCATCAAATTTGCCATCTAAAAACAAGGACATTCCAGCAATACGTTTCTGTTTAAATTTCATCAAATCTGACCAGTTCACTTCAAAGTTTCCTGCTTTTCCAACACCTTCAAAGTTATCTGCCAGAGCTTTGATTTCATATGGAGCATCAAGTAAAGCCTTAGAGTTGCAACCTCTATTCGCACATGCACCACCATATAGGCTTTCCTCGATTATTAATATTTTAAGGCCGGCTTTTCTTAAAAATCTGCCACCTTGCCATGCGGCATTTCCACTTCCAATATATATTACATCATAATCCATAATAACCACTTAACTTTAATATATATTATAATATGATATTTATCTTTTAAAGTATATATTATTATACAAGGTGATTATATGGATGACAAAGAAAAAGTAATTGAAGCATTTAGAAGTTCTGAAGATCCTTTAAATGCAAAAAAGGTAAGTGAAATTTCAGGTGTTGAAAAAAAAGAAGTGGATAAAATCATGAAAGAATTAAAAAAAGATGAAACAATCGTTTCACCTAAAAGATGTTATTGGACTCTTGCAGAAAAATAATATCTTTATCTTATTTTTTTTAAAAATTTTTAAACTAACAAGCGTTAGTTTTATAACATAAACGCAACAAATAATTAAGTGTAACAAATTTTAATCATGATACTATGAGCAATAAAGAAAAGATTTTTGACGAATCTATTAGTCTGTTTTCAGAATTTGGATATGACAGAGTTTCAATACGCCAAATTGCAAAAAAAGTAGGAATAAAGGAAAGTTCAATATATAACCACTATAAAAGTAAAGAATCAATTTTGGACGAAATTCTTGATTACTACATATTTGAGATGACAAAAGAAGAAATACCCCTATCAAAAGCTGAAAAGAATCTTGACGTAAGCTTTGACTATTTCTATAAAACAGGTTTGGAGTTATACACCTCCAAACTCAGCGAACCAAGAATGATGAAAATAACAAGAATCATTCTAATCGAATCATACCACAATGAGAAAATAAAGGAATTCGTTAAAACATCAATAATCAAATATGCAGTCGAAGGATGGATTGAATTATTTGAACTAATGAAAGAAAAGGAACTGATTAGAAAAGATTGCAATACTACTCAACTCGCACAGTCATTTTACTATTACGGATTATTCCTGCTAATCGAGCATTTTATAATAAATTATCCTGAAGACGATGAGGAATTTTTAAAAACGCTTGGTTTGAAATCAGAAAAACATATGAAACTACTGTTTGATTCAGTTAAGATTAAAGATAATGCTAATATTAGATTAGAATGTGAAAAAGACTATTTTGAAGTAGAAAATCTTGTCAGAAATTCCTTCTGGAATATATATCGGCCGGGTGCCTATGAACACCTTATTGTTCACAACCTAAGAAAGGATAAAAGTTTCATTAAGGAGCTTGCCCATGTCATTGAAAAGGATGGGAGGATTATAGGCCACATCAATTATTCAAAAGGTCTGCTTGACTATGAAAATGAAGCCATAATTTTAGGCCCCGTTTGCATTGATAAAAACTACCAAAACAAAGGTTA
>CAJGDA010000023.1 GCA_904501935.1 uncultured Methanobrevibacter sp.
AACTCCGATAACCCTTCAGACGAATTTTTCAAATATTGGGTTTTAAAAGAAAGTTACATGAAATACACCGGCCTTGGAATGAATTTGAAATTAGACAGTTTTGAAATAATATTCAAAGATAGAATTAGGATTAAAAATGATGATGAAAATTTAAAATTTAATTTATTTGAAATAAAAAACTATAAAATCGCAATAGCTAGCAATCATGATGTGACCAGTCTAATTGAATATAGTGCTGACGAATTATGCATAGATTAGATGGAAGATTATCCTCCACCAAGAAATCAGTGCATCTCTTTCAATGTTAAAACAGAATCCCCATAATATTTGAGTTGAATTTTCCTCAACAGACTCGGGAGGATATTATTAAGTTAAATCTTTTGATTTCAAATAATCTTCGAATCAACTTGCGGAGTAAATTTTTTACATTTATATTCAAAATAAGTTATTTTGTGCTAGGTATCATGCCCACTAATAATTTTTAAAAAAAGCAATGCATGCTGTTTTTGGAATGTGATTGCATATTTACATCTTTAAATGATAAATAAAATAATATGGTGTTTTTTTAAAAATAAATATTAAATATTTTCATTAATTAATCATTAAAGGCAAATCACCAATAACATTAGCTCTTTTTGAAATAGAAACAGTATCTTCAAGGCGAACGCCGAATTCACCTTCCAGATATATTCCCGGCTCAACAGTAATGACCATGCCTTCTTCAATTATCGTGTCGTCACGAAGGGAAAAACCGGGAGTTTCATGAATGTCAAGCCCTAAGCTATGGCCTGTTGAGTGGATAAACTTATCGCCATAGCCATACTCTTCAATGATGTCGCGAGCCACCTTATCAATCTCACAGCATTTCAAACCGGGTTTAATGGCCTTTATTGCTTTGTCATGCGCTTCAGCCACAATATCCCAAATTTCTTGTTGGCGTTCTGTATAAACCATGGTGCGTGTATTGTCAGAACAATATCCCTCATAAATCGCACCCCAATCAATTAAAATCGGTTGGTCTAATTTTTTATCTTCAGGAATAGCATGAGGAAGACTTGAAGCCGCACCGCTTGTAACGATTGTGTCAAATGATTCCTTTGAAGCTCCATTTTCAATCATCAGGCGAACCAAATCAAAGGAAACTTCCTTTTCAGTTCCGGAATTAGTTAAAATGTCCAAATCCAAAAAAGATTTTTGAGCAATTTCTGTTGCCTTGGCAATCTTTTCGATTTCAGAAGGCATTTTAATCATCCTTTGCTTGTCAATGTAGGTTTTAGAATCTATTTCAAAATCATCCCTGAATTTGACATAAGTGCTGAAAGGCAGGCTAGGCTCAATAGCCAAATTCTTAATCCCTTCCTTTTTTAA
The DNA here is from genome assembly GCA_904501935.1 of uncultured Methanobrevibacter sp. Lineage (GTDB taxonomy): Archaea > Methanobacteriota > Methanobacteria > Methanobacteriales > Methanobacteriaceae > Methanocatella. The sequence goes on from CAJGDA010000023.1 coordinate 1,369, forward strand.
CTCATCAATCATGACCTTATAGGATTCATATTTCTTGACTTCAATTGCGGAATCGCGATTTGCCAATTCCATATCCATTCCAGATGCATAGATAATAGGATTTTCCTTTATAATACAAAATGCAAAACTGGTTGGTTTATACCCTGAAATATATTCAACATTTGTAAATTGGGTAAGTAAATAAGCTTGAAAATTATCTTTTTCCAAATCTTTTAAAATATTGCCGATATGTGATTCCATGATTAATATTAGAAAAATTTAACTATATAAAATTAGATATTTTAAAATCATGTTTAAATTTACAAGTAGTGAAGTAAGAGATTTGATAATTGCATTTTTCGTTATTTCACTTTGTTTTGCAATATTATATGCTGGAAGAAATGCTTCAGGCATCATTACCATGTTGCCAATTGTTATGGTTGGCGTAGGGCTCGGTTTTATCTTACACGAGCTTGGACACAAATTCGTGTCAATGAAATATGGTTACTGGGCGGAATTTAAATTATGGCCACAAGGATTGATATTTGCACTCCTCTCATCATTTTTCGGATTTGTATTTGCAGCACCTGGTGCAGTTTACACCTATGCAAACTACATGACCGATGAAATAAACGGAAAAATATCTATTGCAGGACCTATTGTCAATATAATTCTTGCATTACTTTTCTTAGCCGTGGCAACCATGGTTTATCCTTCCATATACTCAACAACTTCAGCATTAATTTTTATTGTTTGTTCACTAGGTTATTCAATCAACAGCTTTTTAGCCTTATTTAACTTAATACCGATTGGAAACTTAGACGGATCAAAAGTGCTAACTTGGAATTTCGGAATTTGGATTATTACAATAGCAGTTGCTGGTGTGCTAACTGCATTATCCATGACAATGGGCGTTGAAAGTATTGTTAGACTAATATTAGGAATATAACATGAGCGAAGAGATTACATATTTTAAAGGGACACATAGAGTGATTCCTCCTAAAAAAACTATTGAAATTAATGAAGATAAGCTAAAAATAGCTGGAATAACTCGTATTGCAGACATCACTGATTTAGATAGAATTGGACTTCCAATCTATACCGCAATTAGGCCAACTGCAGAAGAGGGAGCCATCAGTATTTATGGAGGCAAAGGGATTTCAAAAGATCATGCCAAAGCTTCAGCGATGATGGAAGGTTTTGAAAGATATTCTGCCGAAAAGCAAGACGATGATGAAGTATTGATTGCTAATTTAGATGAAATATCAAAAAAAGGAGATTACATTAATCCAATTTCCTTAAATCTGCCAAAAGATTTCAAAAAAGAAAATCTTGAAGCGATGCAGATTGAGTGGAGCCTTGCAAAGGATATTGTTTCTGGCAAAGACTTCTATATCCCAACCAATGCCATTTTTCACCCTTACATCCATGACAATCAAGTTCAAAGCTTATTTAAATCCAACACCAATGGTCTTGCTTCCGGGAACATCTTAGAAGAAGCCATATTGCATGGAATGCTTGAAGTAATTGAAAGGGATGCATGGAGCATTTTTGAGCTTACACATAAAAACTATGCGCAAATTGATGTGGATAGCATTGAAAGTGAACTTGTCAACGACATTATTGATAAGTTCGAAAGCGAAGGCATTAAAATTAAATTAATGGATTTTACAGCCGATGTTAAAATTCCAACAATAGCCGCTTCCGCTGATGATACCATTACAAAAGATGCGGGCCTTTTAACACTTGGTATGGGTACACACTTAGATCCTGAAGTTGCAATCCTAAGAGCCCTAACCGAAGTTGCTCAAAGTAGAGCAACACAAATTAATGGTGCTCGTGAAGATACCGTAAGAGCTGATTTTGCAAGAGAAGCTGGCTATGAGAGAATGAAAAGAATCAACAAGTATTATTTCAGGGATGAGGATGAAAAAATCAAATTAAGCAATATTGAAAATAAAAGCACATCCTCAATAACAAAAGACATTGAAATTGTCAAAGAGGAATTAATAGCTAATGACATTGAAAGAATATTGTATGTTGATTTGACAAGACCTGAACTTGATGTGAGTGTTGTTCGCGTGATTATACCTGAAATGGAACTTTTTGCACTTGACCCATCTAGGGCCGGCTATAGGTTCTTAAAAGTCTGATTTCTATGTTTAAAGTTATAATATATGCAGGATTATCAATTACATTTGATGAAGCAAAAGAAATTCTAAATACCTCTGAAGGCGTAGAAGTAATCTATAAAAGGCCAATCCAAAGAGGAGATTTGGGCCAGGCCATTAAAGAACATCCCGACATAATTGGAATAATTGACGGTGTGTTTCATCAAAACTCCGCTGTTGGACATAAGGAAATACTTAACGTGATGAAAAATGGAATTCAGGTTTTTGGAGCTTCAAGTATGGGTGCTCTTCGAGCATCTGAACTTGACACACTGGGAATGCATGGAATAGGTTATGTTTACAAGCAATATGCAAGCGGAGAAGTTGATTCAGATGATGATGTGGCAGTAATGCTTGATTCTGATACATTAGAAGCACTTTCAGAACCATTAATTAACATGAAATATGTCTTTACAAATGCTGTATCTGAAAATGTAATCACAAAAGAAGAAAAGGATGAATTGCTAAGCATTGCTAAGAAAACATTTTATCCCAAAAGAAATTATTCTCAAACATTATCCTCATCTAGTTTGGATAATGAAACCAAAGAAAAGCTAATTGATTTTATCCGCATTTCACCAGATATTAAAAAAGAAGATGCAAAATCATTGCTCACATGCATCAAAGATCTTGTGGAAAATAATGTTAATGTTTTAGATTAAAATAAAAAAAAAGAAATATCAAAACTCATTTTTTCATTTCTTTATACTTTTTTAAAATGATATCTGGAGTTTCAATAACGTGATCATATGTTGTTGAATATTCTTTACTTTCAAAGTCCGGTTCCACTTTGCGAATTCCACTCAAAGTAAATGAACCATTCTCGATTTTAAAGCCAACACCATCCGCTGAAACGGAAATCAAATTTACTTCTATAATTGAAGCCTTGTCCAAAACCTCATTTGCTTTAACATCATATTTAAGATTTAAATTTTTATGAGGCATTATTTCATTGATTGTTCTTTTAATAACAGAATCAAAAAGCTCTAAAAATTTAATGGCTGGAGGCATATCATTAGCCCACCAGTATGTGAGAACAGAATTCAAAATAATTTCGTGTTCTGCAAAATCATCATATAATCTTGCACGAACACTAATAGCACTGTCATTAACCAATTTAATAATTAAAACAGGACTAACAGCCATTATACCACTATTATTCCATTACTAACGCTTTAATTAAATCACTAGCTCTTACAATACCGACTAAATCCCCTTCAACACCAATAACAGGAATTTGTTCAATGTTTAATGATTTCATTTTTTTAGCGCAGTCAGAAACTTTTGTTTTGGAGTTAGCTACTTCAACATTACCTACAGCAACATCCTTAACAACTTTATCTGTGAATTTCAAGTGGTTTTTCTCAATGTATAATACAGAAGTACTATCCCAAGACCATTTATCCCCTTCAGTACCGACAGTAGAACTGTGTTCACTTCTCTCAGAGATAATTTCAATTTCAGATATGAAATCTGTTTCAGTTAAAATGCCTGATAATTTAGCATCATCATCCAATGCTAAAATGGATTTTAATCCAAATTGATTCATTGATTCAAAAGCAACATTTAATGGTGCTTTGTCCCAAGTGGTTGGAACAGTAGTAATCATATAATTTTCAACTACATCATTAGTTTCAATTTTAGTCAAAGCTTTAGATACTAAATCAAAAGAAGTTATAATTCCTACTAATTCACCATCATCATTGACAACAGGAACTCTTCTTACATCATTTTCAATCATTTTACTGGCAGCAACAACTACATCATCACCAGGTTTTACAGTAATCAAATTTCTAGTCATTAACATTGCAATTTGTTCTTCATCAGGATTATTAATTAAATCAGAACGAGTTACTAGTCCTACTAAAATATCAGTATCTTCTTTGACTACTGGCAATACTGCTTTTTTTTCTTTTCTCATTAAGTCTAAAACTTTATCTCTGTTTCCAGGTACAGAAACAGATACAACATTTTTAGACATTGTTCTTTTAACTAACATATAAACACCTTTTTGCAAAATACAATAATAAAATGGTAAGATTAATGAACTACAAGTACTGCGCATTTGGCTGAGTTTACAACCTTGTCTGCAACACTACCCATAATAAATCTATCGAATCCGGATTTACCAGAACTACCCATTACAATCAAATCAATTTCCTCATCTTTTGCCACCTCCAAAATAACCTTAGCAGGTGAACCTTCCCTAATCACATGAGTAATTTTTATATCATCTTCATTTAATTCATCAAATTCTTTGAGATTTTCTTCTGATTGCTCTTTTAGAATTTGATTTAGCTGGTATACTTCATCATCCAATGGAAGTCCGTTAACAAAATTATTTTCTGTGACGCTCACAGCAACAATTTCTGCCCCACTGACTTTTGCCAAAAATAAAGCCTGTTTTTGAGCTTTTTTTGCAAATTCTGAACCGTCTGTAGGGACTAATATCTTATTATACATCATTAACAACTCCCTTAATATATAGATTTATATCCATTATATTATACATTAACTTTTTTATTAATAGTATATAATATATTTTTCGTTTCAGCCCTATTTATTATATTTAAATAAGGATTTTTAGAAAAAGAATTTAAAACAATGAATTCGGCAAAATCATTTTCCACAATCATAGATTTCTGAATTATATCGTTAATCTTAAATCCGCAAATATTGGTTGTCGCCATTTTTAACAAATCGACAGGATTAATATAGTTATTATAATAAACAGACATTATTTTAAGTGAAAATTCTAATTCACGAAGCATATTAGGTGAATTAATCATTACATTATCTGTTCCAAGCAGCGGCTTTAAACCTAACTTAATCATATCATTCAAAGGAACGACACCAACATTCAAAGTTGCATTTGCTCTTGGACATACAACAGTGTTTTGATTGGACCTACTTACTAAATTTAAATCCTCGTTTTTGGGATTAGTAAGATGGACCAATTGGGAAAAATTAGTTTTTACGCCTTTTTCTATTTCACTTAATCCATATTTATTTAAGGATTCAATCTGATTAGATTCAGATTCAGCAACATGGATTGATGAAATCTTGCCTGCTTTTTCACATTCACTAGATATAATTTCAGCAACATCCATTGTAATTTCGCCAAATCCGCTTGGAGCAATGCCGTCAGCAAGTTTAAGAAGTTTGCGAATAGCTATTTTAACTTTTCTCAAATCGGGATCCTCTCCATAAAAACTATCGTCACGACCTAGAATAATCGGTTTTATCGGGATGCCTTTAGAAGCCTCCTTCAATAGCTTGACACCCTTGATTCCGCCCTCACGATAATCAATGAAATGAGTTGTTCCTGATTCAATCATTTGCCACATTGAGGATTTCATTGCTTCGATTAAATCATCATCACTGGCATTGGACAGTGCAACATGTTTGACTCCATTAGGAGGCTTTACCATTTCACTTAAAGATAATCCGTATCCTTCATCCTTAATAATGGAGTCTCCAATATGAATATGGCCATTAATAAATGACGGGCAAACTATTGCACCATCAACATCAATGATTTTGCCTTCTGATGATTCCTTTCCAATTTCAATTATCTTTCCATCATCGACGACGATATTTTCACGGGAAGGAATTAAATCTTCGCCTTTCAATATGACACCATTTGCTATAGTAAACATTAAAGGAAAATCTAATTTTTTTTATTAATAAAATTTATTATTAAATAAATTTATAAAATTAAAAAACGAATATTAACTTGTAATCATCATACATTTAACAGAATTTTCAAAATTTTTAAATGATAATTACAATCCTTTTTAAAATCTAAAGGTGATTTCTATTAACTCACAGGAAATAAGATACTTCTACAGAAATATTGTAAAAACTGGTGACGTATATAGGGTCAAATATAACAATAAAGACTATGGTGAGTTTAAAAAATTATCTGATGCATTATATGAAAGAGATGCGCTATTTTTCTGTAACTTTGATTATGACTTGCTTGTTGAATGCGACCTAGAAAACAAGTATGAAAACATGGTTCTTCCACCATTTCCTGAAAAAAGACCAAAAGGCAGAATAAAAGGAACCAAATTTAATAAGACCGAAAGAGAAGGTGAAATTCTTTTCAACCATAAAATACGTAAATTCTTCATCAAAAAAGGTGAGGAAATAATTGGCTATTATGACACCATGACCGAAGCATTTTACTACAAAAAACTATTGATGGACAATAATTGGGACATGTCTGTCTTGAAAACTCACATTACCGAAAGAATCGAAGTCAACATTATTATTAATCCAACCGTCAATTATAAAGTGCAATTAAACTTCTGCCCTAAATGTAAAAGCAGACTAAAAATCGGCGTGGAAGAGTGTCCTTCCTGCGGTATCAATATCAAGGAATACTTGTATAAAAATTAAAAAAAAGGATAGAGAAAATCTATTCTCCATCTACATATTCATTTAAAGATTTCACATTGATTTCACTATTTTGTACAGCTTGAATAGCATTTAAAACTGCTCTTGCACCAGCTAATGTGGTAACATATGGAATTCCAAGCTCAATAGCTAAACGTCTGATAATGTAACCATCTTTAGCAGATTGTTTACCTTCAGAAGTGTTAATAATCAAGTCGATTTCATTGTTCAAGATAGCATCCCTAATGTTAGGTGAACCTTGAGATACTTTTAGGATTCTTTCAACTGAATCAAGACCGGTAGCCTTTGCAGTACCATCAGTAGCAATGATATCAAAACCTAAATTGTCTGCCATTTCTGCAATAGGCCTAATTTTTTTCCTATCTGATTCTTTAACACTGATGAATATCTTACCTTCTTTAGGCAATTCCATTCCTGCTGAAAGTTGTGATTTGTAGAATGCCATTCCATAGCTTTCATCAATACCAATACTTTCACCAGTAGATTTCATTTCTGGTCCTAAAACAGTATCGGATTCAGGAAGCTTTAAGAATGGGAATACTGATTCTTTTACGGCAACATGATCTATCTTGATTTCTTTGTTTAAACCAAAGTCTTTTAGTTTTGCCCCATTCATAATCCAAGTAGCTACTTTTGCAAGCGGCACACCAATAGCTTTACTTACAAATGGAACTGTCCTACTTGCACGTGGATTTGCTTCAATAATGTATACCATTTCTTCATCAAGTTTTACAGCATATTGAATGTTCATTAAACCTTTAACATCTAACTCTAAAGCTAATTTTCTTGAATTTTCACGAATTGTATCTAAAATATGTTTTGGAAGTGTTTGAGGAGGTATTACGCATGCTGAATCTCCTGAATGAACACCTGCTTCTTCAATGTGTTCCATGATTCCTGCAATAAACACGTCATCGCCATCACACAAAAGGTCTACATCAACTTCGATTGCATCCTCTAAGAATTTATCTACTAAAATCGGATGGTCAGGTGAAACTTTAACCGCTTCTACCATATATTCTTCGAGTTCAGCCATGTCATAAACAATTTCCATTGCTCTTCCACCAATTACATATGATGGGCGCACCAGAACTGGGAATGTGATTCTTTCTGCAATTTCCTTTGCTTCTTCAAATGAATTTGCTGTTCCATATGGTGCTTGATGAATGTGTAGTTTTTCCAATAACTCTGCAAATAACTCACGGTCTTCCACTCTATCGATGCTGTCATATGAAGTTCCCCATATTTTAACGCCAGCATTGGCTAATGGCACTGCAAGGTTAATTGAGGTCTGTCCTCCAAATTGTACAATTACACCATCCGGTTTTTCTTGTTCAATTACTCCCATCACATCTTCAAATGTTAATGGTTCAAAGAATAATTTGTCTGAAATATCATAATCTGTACTTACGGTTTCAGGGTTGTTGTTGATTAAGATTGTTTCAATTCCATCTTCTTTTAAAGCTAAAGAAGAGTGTACACAACAGTAATCAAATTCAATACCTTGACCAATTCTAATTGGCCCTGCACCTAAAATAACTACTTTTTTCTTATTTGTAGACGCCAATTCGTTACCTTCATCATAACTGCTGTAGTAATATGGTGTTTTCGCTTCAAATTCTGCAGCGCATGTATCTACCATCTTATAGGACTGTTTAATGTTGTATCTTGAAAGCAAGTTTCTGATGTATTCTTCAGTTTGACCTGACAATTCAGCCAATCTTTTATTGGAACAACCCATCTGTTTTGCCTTTCTTAAATAAGCTTCATCATTAAGTTTTTCTGCAGTCACATCGTTTTCAAAGTTGACAATGTTTCTGATTTTGTACAGGAAGAAGTTATCGATTTTTGTGATTTCTCTTATTTCATCAATGTCCATTCCATCTTTGATTGCGGAATAAATTTGGAAATAAATCAAATCAGTTGGATTTGCCAAATCTTCTTTAGTCCATTCAACATATTCAAATCCATCGAATCCCATGTCAAGAGATCTGAGTGCTTTTTGGAAAGCTTCTTCAAATGTCCTCCCAATAGCCATTACTTCCCCTGTTGCTTTCATTTGAACTCCAACTTGACGGCTAACCCCTTTGAATTTGTCAAATGGCCATCTTGGAATTTTTATTACAACATAATCAATAGCAGGTTCAAAAGAGGCAGGAGTTTCTTTTGTAATGTCGTTTTTGATTTCATCCAAGGTTAAACCTAAAGCCACTTTTGAAGAGATTTTAGCAATTGGATAACCTGTTGCTTTTGATGCAAGTGCACTACTCCTTGATACACGAGGGTTTACTTCAATGACTTTATATTCATCATTTTCTGGGTTAAGTGCAAATTGAATGTTACAGCCACCGCGAATGCCTAATGCTCTGATGATTTTTATTGAAGCATCTCTCATTTTTTGAATAGTTTCATCGCATAAACATTGAATAGGAGCGACAACGACACTGTCCCCTGTGTGAATACCCATAGGGTCTATGTTTTCCATGGTACATACAATGATACATGTGTCTTCCTTATCCCTCATTACTTCAAATTCTATTTCTTTCCAACCGAGAACGGATTCGTCAATGAGAACCTGATTAATGAAACTCATGTCCAATCCATGATTTGCAATCTCAATCAATTCCTTTTCATTGTGAGCTATTCCCCCACCGGTTCCGCCTAATGTGAATGCAGGCCTTACGATAACAGGATAGCCAATATCTTTTACTGCTTCAAGAGCCTCTTCAACACTTTCGACAGCATGACATTTTGGAATTTCCTCACCAATCTCTTCCATGAGATTTGCGAACAAATCACGGTCTTCTACATCTTTGATTGTTTGAACATCTGATCCTATAACTTTAATTCCTTCAAGTAATCCTAAATCTCCAAGACCTGTTGCGATGTTTAATCCGGTTTGTCCGCCCATGGTTGGTAAAATAGCATCTATATCCTCTTCCTCTATGATTTTTGCAACAACTTCCGGAGTTAAAGGTTCAGTATAAACAGTATCTGCCATTCCTAAATCTGTTTGAATTGTAGCTGGATTACTGTTAACGAGCACTGTTTCAATACCTTCCTCCCTTAGTGATTTACATGCTTGTGAACCTGAATAATCGAATTCTGCAGCTTGTCCTATTTGAATAGGTCCTGAACCAATAATCAATACTTTTTTAATATCTTTATCAACTGGCATATGTAATCCTCATTAAATTTGTTTTAGTAATCATCCATCATTTGATTGAATTCGTCAAAAATACTTCTTGTATCATTTGGACCGGGACCTGCTTCAGGGTGGTACTGTATACAATGTAACGGTAATTCTTTATGTGAAATTCCTTCTGGAGTCCCATCGTTTAAGTTGATTTGGGTTAAAACTAAATCAGTTTCTTTTAATGATTCCTTATCAATGGTAAATCCATGGTTTTGAGATGTGATAAATACTTTTCCAGTTTCTAAATCTTTAACTGGTTGGTTTTCACCCCTATGTCCAAATTTCATCTTATATGATTTAGCTCCAAAGGATTTGGCAATTAATTGTTGGCCCATACAAATGCCGAAAATCGGCAATCTATTTGATAATTTTTTCATTGTCTCAATAGTTTCACTAACCCTATCAGGATTTCCAGGACCAGATGTAATCATCAAACCGTTTGGGGAATAATCTAAAACAGTTTTATAATCAGTATCATATGGGAATAAAATTACACCAATATCCCTTTCTAAAAAGGAGTTAATAATATTCTTTTTAACACCACAATCAATCAAAGCAACTTTTTTATCTGCATCTTCGTTGAATATTTTAATTTCTTTAGTGGATACAAACTGAACAACATCTATTTCTTCAATACTTGGTTGTGCACGTGCCATTTCAAGCAATTCATCATCCGGAATATCTTCAGTTGTTATTGCTGCCTTAAATGAACCTTTTTCACGAATTTTAAGTGTCAAATCACGAGTGTCAATTCCACATATTCCTGGAGTTTCAAATTCTGTTAAAAATTCATCCAATGTCTTTTGAGGTCCAAAATTAGAAACCTCACGACAAACCTCACGACAAACAAAACCTTCAACCTGAATCTTATCAGATTGATACCACTCTTCACTTACACCATGATTTCCTTCTAATGGGTAAGTGGACATTAAAATCTCTCCTTTAAAAGACGGATCTGTTAAAGATTCAGTGTAACCGCCCATACCTGTGGAAAAAACTAGTTCTCCCAATTTGGTGGTTTCATAACCGAAAGCTTCTCCTTTTAAAATAGTACCATCTTCCAAAGCCAATTTAGCTATTTTCACCATTAAATCACCATCATAAATAAAAAATTACTATCTATCTTTAATATATATTATTTTACTATATTATTAATCTTTGTTTTTTGGAATTAATGCAATAAATATAAAAAAATAATTCAATAATAAAAATAATTATGTTATAAAATTGAATAATAATTTAATATAAACAAACACTTACAAGATTAAATGAGACAAAAGCATGGATGCCGAACTTAAAAAATTAATGAAAAAACAATTTAAAAATCCGAAGGATTATACCCGATTTGAACAGTTAATCAATGAAACAAAAGCATATGAAGTCCCAAAATCTTTAACAGGTGAATTAAGACCTTATCAAAAAATAGGTTATTCATGGTTAGTTCAAAATGTTAAATATAAGTTTGGATGCATATTGGCTGATGATATGGGGCTTGGAAAAACAATCCAAATCCTAACTACAATTCTCCATTTTAAAGAGATAAATCCCATGGATAATGAACCTTCCCTGATTATTGTACCTCCCACATTAATATCAAATTGGGAAAATGAAATTAAAAAATTCACACCTGACTTAACCTATTATATTTATCATGGGCCAAATAGAACATTCCCTTTAGAGGATTATGACATCATATTAACATCATATGGAGTAATCAGACTTGATTTAGATATGTTTTTAGATAAAGAATGGTTTATATGCGTTATTGATGAAGCCCAAAACATTAAAAATCCAAATACACAACAAACAAAAGCAATTAAAAGTGTTCCCGCAATGACAAAAATTGCATTAACCGGTACCCCAATAGAGAATAGATTAACAGATTATTGGTCAATATTCGATTTTGTAAACAAAGGATATCTATCGACATTAGATAACTTCAAATCAAATTATGTAATGCGTATTGAAAGGTTAGAAGAAACAAAAACTTTAGAAAAATTTAAGGCTATAACAAAACCTTTTGTTTTGAGACGATTGAAAACTGATGACAATATCAAAGACGAACTTCCAGACAAAATTATTAACGACATCTATTGCAGCCTAACCAAAAAGCAAATATTATTATATAATGCAATAATGGCAGGCATATTTGAGGATTTGGAAGGAAAAACAGGTATCGAAAGAAGAGGAATTATCTTAAATATCATCACTGGTTTAAAGCAGGCTTGCAATCACCCTGCTCAATACTTGCGTTCGGATAATCCAAAAATTTCAGAATCAGGAAAAATGGAATTGCTAATTACCATTTTGGAAAATATTTTGGATGTTGATGAAAAGGTAATAATATTCACCCAATATGCCCAAATGGGTGAAATAATACAGAAATTAGTCTCTAAAAAATTAAAGACAAATGTGCTGTTTCTGCATGGTTCACTCACACAACAGAAAAGAGATGAGGTTATTTCAAACTTTCAGGAAAATGAAGATTATAAAATTCTAGTTGCTACACTTAAAACCGGTGGAGTGGGATTGAACCTGACTGCCGCTCAAAATGTCATACATTATGATTTATGGTGGAATCCTGCTATAGAAAACCAGGCTACAGATCGTGTGCATCGTATAGGACAAAAAAGCGATGTTATGGTTTATAGATTCATCACCAAAGGAACATTAGAAGAAGTAATTGATGAAATAAGTAAAAACAAACTTAATTTGGCTGAAAAGGCAATAAGTAATGATGAAACATTTATTACAGAAATGAGTAATGAAGAATTGAAAGAAAAATTGTCTTTAAGACTCTGAACTTTCAATTTTCAAGCTAAAATTTAAACTTCTGGATGAATGTGTTAAAGCGCCAATTGAAATAATATCCACACCATATTCAACATAGTCCATAATATTGTCTTCAGTAATGCCCCCAGATACTTCAATCAATGAATTTTGGCGAATTTTAAGTTTTTCAAGCTCATCAATGACCTCTTTAACTTCTTCACCACTCATATTATCAAGCATTACAATATCCGCTTTATTTTCTACACATTTAATTGCATCTTCTAGAGTTTCAACTTCGATTTCGATCTTTTTAGAAAAGCTGGTATTTTCTTTTGCCTTCAAGAGTGCATCAAGTGGAGAGTCGCAAACTGCAATATGATTATCCTTAATCAATACCATATCATCCAAACTGAAACGATGAGTGTCAGCACCACCTAATTTTAGCGCAAATTTATCGAATTTAGCGATTGCGGGGGAAGTTTTACGAGTTCCTGCAATTCTTACATCATAATCCTTAACTAAATTAGCATAATAATTAGCTGCTGTAGCCACACCACTCATTCTCATAGATAAATTGAGTACAGTTCTCTCGAGAAGCAAAATTGTCCTGGCATCTCCTTTCATTGACATTATCAAATCATTTTTGGAAATTTCGCAGCCGTCATTCAACCAAAATGTTACTTTAATACGATACTCTTCTAAAACTTCACGGATAATATCCATACCTGCCAAAATTCCTTCATCTTTTGAAATAATATATGCATTAACTTCCTTATCCTTTTCAACAACTGCATTTGAAGTGATGTCTCCAAATCCTTCATCCTCTTCCAGCATATATTCAATAATCCTATCCAAAAAATCACCTAAAATTTAATAATTATTATTAATATATAATATTTTTAATTAATAAAATAAGTGATTAAAGTGGAAATAATATTTTTAGGAACTTCATCGGCTGTTCATTCATATACTAGAAACCATCCTGCAATTGTTTTGAAAGCATTTGGAGAGACAATGTTATTTGATTGTGGTGAAGGAACCCAAAGACAGCTAATATTTGCAAAAGTAAGTCCTATGAAAATATCCAAGATATTTATAAGCCATTATCATGGCGATCATATTTTAGGCCTTCCAGGATTATTGCAATCCATGAACTTTAGAGGAAGAGAGACCAAATTGACAATTTATGGTCCAAAAGGACTATATGACTTGAAAAATGCATTATTCCACTTAGGCTATTCAAAAATAGAATTTCCTATTGAATTTATTGAGATTGGCAGTGAAACTGTTGAATCAACAGAAGAATATGTCATCCAATCCCAATATGTGCAGCATAATGTTCCGTGTTTAGCCTATTCTGTAGAAGAGCTGAAAAAACCAAGATTCCTTCGTGAGAAGGCTATTGAACTTGGAGTGCCTGTTGGACCAGATTTTGGACGCCTACATAGAGGAGAAGAAGTTGAAATTAATGGTAGAATCATAAAACCCGAGCAAGTGCTTGGACCTCCAAGAAAAGGAAACAAGATAACCTATTCTGGAGACACAATACCTTGTGAAGAAATGATAGAATTTGCAAAGAATTCAACAATACTTATCCATGAATCGACCTATATCAACGATGATGCAGATAAAGCTGAAGAAAATTTCCATTCAACATCTTTTGATGCTGCCGGAATTGCCAAAGCATCAAATTCAAAAGAATTAATCTTGACTCATTTCAGTACAAGATATACGAATACTGATGAATTATTAAAAGAAGCAAAAGAAATCTTTGAAAATACAAAATTAGCAAATGATTTTATGAAAATAAATATTTAGGAGATAAAATGGATTTTCCAACACCCAATGATCCGATGATTCTTATTTACATTTTAATAGTAATTATTGGTGCAACCATAATTACAAGAATAGTTGCTTATTTAATGAATAAAACGGACCGTTATCATAAAAATAAAGCTGCTATATATCTTGCAAGAGACATAATCAATTATATAATTTATTTCATAGCATTAATGATAATTTTACAGTTCTTTGGTATCAATCTTGCAGGAACACTATTGAGTTTAGGAATTGTCGGTATTGCAGTGAGTTTTGCTGCTAAAGACATCATCTCAAATTTATTTTCAGGGATAATCTTAATTATCGGAAAAAGTATTCAAGTTGGAGACACAATAGAAATAAATAACAAAAA
>CAJGDA010000024.1 GCA_904501935.1 uncultured Methanobrevibacter sp.
CCCTGCAAACGAACCTCCTGAAGATATTTATGAATGGACCAAATCCTGGCAAGATGCAAACGATGAACCTGAAAAAGTATCAATTGAATTCGAAGAAGGAATCCCAGTTGCAATAAATGGCGAAATGATGCCTTTAGTAGAACTCATAGAAAAAGCAAATGAAATTGCTGGAAACAACGCAATCGGTAGAGTAGATACCATTGAAAACAGAATGATTGGTCTTAAAAGCAGAGAAATCTATGAAACCCCTGGCGCAAAATTATTAATTGCCGCTCACGAAGCTCTTGAAGAATTAGTTTTAACAACTGATGAGTTAAGATTTGCTGAATACATGTCAACTTTATATTCTGATTTAGTCTACAGAGCATTATGGCAAGAACCTTTAAGAGAAGATCTTGACCAAGCAATTGATAAAATGCAAGAAAGAGTGAGTGGAGAAGTTGTAATGAAACTCTTTAAAGGTTCAATCCAACCAATCGTGAGAAAATCTCCATTCAGCTTACACAGCATCGAACAAATTACCTTTGAAGACAAAGAAACTGAGCAAAGTGAAGTTGAAGGTATGATTAAATACCACGGTCTTCAAGCTGCAAATTATCAAAAATTAAACAGATAGCTTTTAAGCTATCCTTTTACTTATTTTTATGTCTAAAATAAACCGATTACAAGAAATTATTGACTCTTCAGATAATATAGTATTTTTTGGAGGGGCCGGAGTATCAACAGAAAGTGGGATTCCGGATTTCCGATCTGAAAGTGGAATTTTTAAAAGTTTAGAAAAATATGGGGATACCCCCGAGAATTTAGTTTCACACAGCTATTATTTAGACCATACTGAAGAATTTTTTAATTATTATAAAGAAAATCTTGTTTTTAAAGATGCTCAACCTAATCCTGCACATTTAAAGCTTGCAGAACTTGAAAAAGCTGGAAAACTGAAAGCAGTCATCACACAAAATATCGATGGGCTTCATCAAAAAGCAGGAAGTAAAGAAGTATTGGAACTTCATGGAAGCATTCACAGGAATTATTGTCAAATCTGCAATAAAGAATATGGCTTAGATTACATTTTAAAAAGTGATGGAATCCCAAGGTGCAGTTGCGGAGGCATTATAAAGCCAGATGTTGTATTATACGAAGAACCACTCAATAATGCAATTTTAAGTTTTGCAATTGACTATATTCAGAATGCAGAAACCTTAATAATAGGAGGAACATCACTTGTAGTATATCCCGCTGCAGGACTAATAAACTACTTTAGGGGCAAAAATCTTGTTTTAATCAATAAAAGTGAAACTCCTTATGATAATCTTGCAACACTAGTCATTAACGATGCTATTGGAGAAACTTTGAGCCAAATCAAAGTCAAGTGATTCTGGAATTAAATCGATGCCAACTAACTGATTATCACATCTATAAACCAATATCTCAACACCCGCATCATAAGCGTCATTTAAAGTTTGGCTAAAAACCGGATCATTATCCCAATTTGGTCTGAAAAACTTTCCAATTGGATGTTGAATTAAGAAAAATACCACACATCTATTTCCATCTTTTTTAAGTTTAATTAATTCCTTTAGATGTTTTGCTCCACGTTCAGTTGGAGCGTCTGGAAATCTTGCTTCGCCATCAACAATTAATGTAACCCCTTTAACTTCAACATAACACTCTTCATTTTCGTTAGCCAAGTATATATCAATTCTTGAGTTATCAATCGTCTTTTCCCTTTTGTATACAGAATAATTTAAAAGTTCATTTATTTTACCATCTTTTATTGCATCATAAACAATACTATTGGCTTGCTGTGAGTAAAGCGACACTAACACACCCTTGTTTTCTACAAAGTGAAGGGAATATTTTGTTTTTCTATTTGGATTATCAGAGGGTTCAAGCCAAACTACTGCCCCATCAACCAAAAGTTCCTTGCACCTGCCAGTATTTGGAACATGAGCAATCTCCAAATTACCATCGACTTCTATTTCTGCAACAAATCTGTTTGGCCTTGATTTAAAAATTCCCTTAACATAATCCATTTTTAATCACATTTCCAATATAAGATACCAAATCTGTTGCTGAAAATCCGTTTCCTTTTTCATTAAATGCTTCATCACCTGCAAGGCCGTTGATAAAGACTCCCAAACTAGCTGAATCAAAAGCATTGAGACCTTGTGAAAGTAAACCTGTGGCAATTCCAGAAAGTGCATCGCCAGTTCCGCCAACAGTCATACCGGCATTTCCAGTCCTATTAATCTTAAATTTGTTTCCAAATAAAACTAAATCATATTGTCCCTTAACAACGACAGCCCCCTTAATTTGGCGAGTGATTTGCTGGAATTCAGTGATATTTTCGTCCACTTTATCAAAATCATATGAATCAATGTCTAATCTCAAATCATTGTTTACTTTAAATATTGATTTAAACTCAGAGATATGTGGCGTTAATATGATATCCTCACGATTTTTAATCAATGAAATTTCAACTTGCTTTAATGCATCAGCATCCAAAACAATAGGTTTTTTGATTTTTGTAACTAGAACATTGAATAATTTTGAAGTGTCCTCATCAATTCCTGCTCCAGGACCTATTAAAACAGCATCCATATCCTGAACAGCCTCTAATATTTCATCTGTGTGATCAAGTGATAATTTATCGCCTTCAAGAGATTTGACAATTAAATCTGGTGAAGTTGATTTAATAGCTTCAGCAGCCTTTTCAGGTGCTACTACATAAACCAAATCCGCGCCAGCACCTATTGCAGCCATTCCTGCAATAGCCGGAGCTCCGGCAAAATCCTTATTCCCTCCAACGATTAATAATTTGCCGTTGTTTCCTTTGTGTGATTTTGGATTTCTATTTTTAAGTCTTAAAAAGTCTCCAAAATTAACAAAGTATTCCGCTTCCAGAGGAATTCCAATATCCGCTGTTACAAGACCTCCAACCTCTTCTTCATCTGCATCCCTAACACCCGTTTTTATTTTATGAAAACTAATTGTATAATCAGGGATTACTGCCAAATCATCGACATCGCCAGTCAAGGGATCCATTCCTGAAGGAACATCAACACTGATTTTAAGTCCTTTTGATTCATTGATGATTTCGATAGCTTTTCTAATGTTGGTCTGCAGGTTTCCTTTAATTCCAGTTCCCAAAAGCCCATCGATAATAATGAATTCTGAGTCATTGCTTTTTGCAATTTCACAATTATTAATGTCTTCTAATGACTTTAAATTAAAAATATTCAACCTAGACAAACGAGGTTTCATATTAAACAGGATTTCAAGATTAGTTTTTGCATCAGCAGAGCGAATATTGTCTTTTAACATGTAAATGTCAACGTCATATCCTCTGTTTAACAAGTAACGTGCCGCAACAAAACCATCTCCACCATTTCCCCCAGAGCCTGTAAAAATAACCACTTTTACAGGTTTGGAAAATGTATAAACTGCAATTTTACCAACTTCTTCAGCCAGAGACTTTCCGGCAGATTCCATCAAACATAATCTTGATAAACCTAAATATTCACAATTATGGTCTGTAACCATCATATCAATTGGATCCAAAGTATCACCTTATAATTTAAAATATAAGTATACTCTATAAATATAATTATCTTAAATTCAAGGAAAAATCTCATGAGAAAGATAACATTAAAACTTTTAACAAAATTGCCTACAAAATTTGTGACAAGCGGATTAGCATTAATCATTATACTGTTTATATATGGAGTTGTAGGATCATATTTCATAATGGGCTTAAATCTCGTTGATTCTATTTATTATGCTATAATTACAATGACTACAGTAGGTTATGGGGATTACACTCCAGATACTGGAATTCAAAAGATATTTGCAACTACCTTGGCTCTTGCAGGAGTTGCATTGCTTGCTTATGTATTCAATATATTATTAACTAATTTCCAAGAACGAATGAGCAAATATTCAAAAGGTGCTAGAACAATGACAAAAATTAATGATATGGATGATTATTATATTCTTTGTGGATGCGGAAGAGTTGGAAGTGTTGTATTTGAGGAATTAAGACAAAGAAATCAAAATGTAATCGTGATTGAAAAAAATAAAGAAATCTGTGAAAATATTGAAGAAAATGACTCTGTTGTAACAATTCCAAAAGATGCAACTGAAGATGATTTAATTGCAAAATTAGCCGGCGATAAATGCAATAGCGTGATAATAAGTACTGGAGATGATGTCAGCAACTTATTTATCGTTTTGACAATACGTGAAACAAACCCCGATGCATGGATTGTTACAAGAGCCAGCAAATTGGAAAATATATCAAGACTTAAGAAAGCAGGCGCCGATAAAATTGTCTCCCCCGAAGTAATTGGTGGAAAGGATTTGTATTTTGAATCAACACGCCCACATGTTTTAAGATTAACTGTGAAACATGGCCTTGACGAACTTTTAGATGAATTTAAAATAATAACTAAGCATGGATGTACTTTAGAAACAATTGATTATCATATGCCGGGGATTGAAACACCCTTAAGCCGTGATATTAAAACCATGGACTTGGAAGAGGGGAAAAAATATGTAAATTACTTAAATTCACATCCTAAAGCAAAAACAGCACTAGAAAATCTATACAAAAGTGTTAACAATATTCATTCCCATTCAATTTCAGGCCCGGATAAGCCTACTTTCGATAGATTAATAAAAGATTTAGAAAAGCAGGAAGAAATAATTGGTAAAAATTTAACTAATAAAGAAATAGCTGAAATAACAAGAAAAAATAGTTAATACAGTGTTAAGTAATTATATGTTAAAAAAAAGTAAAAAAAGAAGAGAGTTAAACTCTCTAGAATAAGTCATGTAAGTTCATGATGTAAGAACCTAATTTACCATCGAAGTTACCTGCACTAATTTCAAGTACACCATCGACTGAACAAGCTGCTACAATACCAGCTTTCATTGCTGCTTTTACAGATTCTTCATCTACACCATCAATAACGATTTCAAATACGCCATCAGCATCATCTCTAATGTCAGAATCTACTTCACCTTTTAAGGTTACGCACATTTTTTCATTAGTGGATGCAGGTAAAAATGCGTATTTGTTGGAACCTACTTTAGAACCGGATGCAACCATACCTCCAGGGAATGGGGTGATTACACCTTTAACATTACGGATTGCAGCAACAGCTAATTCAGCAGCTTTAACACCAGTAATTTGATCTTTTGCTAAAATAAAGAAGTTTCCTCCAGCTACACCATCTTTGTATCCGAATTCAGATTCTACAATGAAGTCACCGGACATGATTGGGATAGAGTGGACTTTTCTTCCATCAATGCAACAATCTTTTTCAAATCCGTCACCGAAGTATTTAAGTTTGAAACCAGTCTTTAAGACATTTTCTGAATCGAGTAAGTTAAATGCTGCTGCGGTAGGAGCAGTTAAAACACACATACCGATTCTTTCCATTAATTCGTGGTCAAGTGCTTTTTTACCAGCATGACAAATCATAATTGCATAACCTGGTCTTCCGTCAGGAGTGCATTCAGCTGGTACAAAACAATCAATACCTGCTTCTGCAGGACATCCAATAACAGAAGTTCCGTAACCGGTTGCTTCAGTAGCTGCAATTTTTGCTAATTTTGCAGTTGCTGCAGTTACTAAGATTCTAGTTACTTTAATTCCGAAACCTTCTGCATAAGTTTCTTTAATATTTACGCCATTAATTTCCATGATTTCACCAAAAATTTTTTCAAAAAATATCTTTTGTGATAATAAAATTTATGATTATGAATAAAAATAAAGTTTTCTATTTACTCATTTGACTCGATTTTATTTACTTCATCAATCTCTTCAGGAGAGCCGCTAAATGAAATTTTATCTAAAACAGATGATCCATAGTATGGTAAAATAGCCATGCCTATGAGTGTAGCCATCCAAAATGAAATTAGCCTTTCAATAAAAGTGGCTGTTGCACTTATTGATCTAGGCACTCCTGCTGCGGAGTAAAGAGCAATCATCAATATATCAATTGATCCCAAACCTCCTGGAAGAAGAGGAATCATACCCACTAAGCAAGCCACAATAAATACTTCACCAACAACAATTGGATTTACTTTTGCTCCAAATGCCAAGAATACAATATAAACTCTTAAAATTTCAAAAATCCAGATTAAAAATGATAATATGAGACCATATGCCAAACCCTTTTTATCTGACATTAATACCCTCATAGTATGTTGAAAGCCCACTATTGAATCATGAATTGTATTTTCTAAAGACTCTGTATCTTTCTTATAAAATCTTCTCACAAGACCAATAATCCAACCTTCAACCCTCTTTCCAAAATCAAGATTAATGCACATGTAAATAAGGGCAAACAATAGTGCTAAAATAACAATCACTGAAAGAACCATTACGATTAGCAACCCTGTGTCAAAATCGAAAAACAACGCCATGGAAGCTATTGTGACTGCAGCCAATACCACAAATGGAAATGTATCTAATGCCCTATCAGCAACAACAGCTGCGAAAGTTTCATCAAATGTGTATTCTTCATTTTCCCTATACAAAAGATATGCCCTTACAGGCTCTCCACCACCACGTCCTGATGGAGTAATATTATTAACAGCCAATCCAACTAAAACCATTGGAAGTAGTTTTTTAAAGCCTACATCAATGCCCGCAACATTATTAAGGACTTTCCAACGAAGAGTGTATAAAAAATAAGTAAAAATCTGAACACCTATAGCCAAAGCTATTAAATGCAAATTAGCCATTTTTAAAGCTTCAATAACTTTATCAATTCCTACAAAATATAATATCCCTACTAAAATGAGAACGCTAATTCCTAAAAGGGCTATAGTTTTCTTGTCCATAGTCATTAATAGTATTAATTATCAATACTATATAAACTTATATAGAATTTTATCCAAAGTATTAGAATAATGAGATATGTTACTAAAAGTGATTTGTTGGTTGTTGCGAACAATTCAGGATTGTTGATGATAGGGATTGGAATAATGTGCCTAGTCCCATTAATTTTCGATTTAATTTATTTTGAATTTGAGATAACATGTTTTGTCATTCCTGCTGCAATTTCAATAATTTTAGGATATGCATGTCAAAAATATTTTGAAACCAACAAAAAAATGAGACTTAAACATGGGATGATGGTATCCTCATTTGGATGGTTATGGGCAAGTATTATTGGAGGGCTCGTTTTTATGATTGCTACAAACATGCCCTTTATTGATGCTGTTTTTGAAAGCATGACCGCTTTAACAGGCACTGGAATGACCATGTTTGAAGATGTCGAAATATTGCCCCATTGCATACTATTTTTTAGAGCTTTTGAACAATGGGTCGGAGGATTAGGAGTTGTTGTTATGGTAATTGCTGTTTTAACAAAGCCCGGTTCCGTATCATCCAAACTTTATCAATCAGAAGCTCGTGATGAACGTATAAAGCCAAGTATTAAAAAAACCCTTGAAAAAACATTGGAAATCTATCTGATTTATACAATAGCAGGAATTGTTTTATATATCCTTGCGGGAATGCCTGTCTTTGATGCAATTTGCAATACGTTACATATCATTTCAACCGGAGGAATGAGTATTAAAAATGCTAATATGGGCTATTACCAAAATGATATAATTTATTTCATTTCAATTGTTTTAATGATATTGGGTGCAACAAGCTTTTTAGTTCATTATAAAGTAATTAAAACAAGAGGCAAATCCTTAATTGAAGATTTGCAATTTAAAATCATAATAACTGTAATTGCATTAGTCACAGTAATGCTGTACTTCGTATCTGATATAGTTCCTATAGAATTGTTATTTACCCTTGTTTCTGCAATCACAACAACCGGAGCAACTGTTGCCCCACCTTTGACAATGGCAGGGTGGCCTTCATTTGTAATAATATGTATAATGTGCTTAATGTTGACTGGAGGATCCAACGGATCAACAGTAGGTGCAATAAAACTTGTAAGAATGATTACCTTCTTTAAAGGAATCTACAGACACATCAGAGAAATCTTATCTCCTGAAGGAAGAGTTGTTCCTGTAAAGTTACATGGCCACAGGATACCTGAAAAATCAATTTCTCAAGCTGGAAATTTCATTACATTATACATGATGTTTATAATGTTTACATGGGCATTATTCTGTTTATTCGGTTATGACCCTTTTAGAAGCTTATTTGCAGCCATGTCACTTCAAGGTAACAATGGATTAGAACTAGGAATCGTAAATCACACACTAAATCCTATATTAAAAATAGTAAGCATGTTTGATATGTGGACTGGAAGGATAGAAATATATCCTGTATTGATTACATTACGAGCATTTTTCGAAATTTTTAAATGATAGATTTATAATATTTAAAAATACAATATTGATTAGTCATTGATGAGGTGATTTAATGTATGTAATTATTATGGGAGGGGGTCGTGTAGGACTTGCCCTTGCAAATTTATTGATTGATGAAGGTTATGACATCACATTAATTGAAAGTGATGAATCATTATGCTCAGAAGTTGCAGGAGAACTTGATGCGCTTGTTATTTGCGGAAATGGAACAAATTCAAAAGTACTTGAAGAAGTCAATGCAGAAGATGCAGATTATTTCATTGCAACAACAGGTAATGATGAAGCAAACTTGCTTTCATGCATTTTAGTTAGGAAGTTTGATGTTCCTCACATTATTGCTCGTGTAAGTAATCCTGACCACGAAGAAGCCTTTAAAGAAATTGGAATTGAAAAAGTTATCAGCCCGGAAAGAGCAGCGGCAGCACATTTACAAAGGTTAGTTACAAGACCAAATGTTGCTGAATTAACAACCATCGGTCAAGGTGATGCTGAAATTTTAGAAATGACCATAACTAACGATAAGATTGTTGGAAAACGTTACAAAGATATTTCTCCAACTAAAGAATACATTATTATCTCAACTTTTGAAAATGGAAAATTAGAAATTCCACAACCTGATAAAACAGTTACCAGAGGAGAAAAGGTTACTGTTCTTGTAAAAAGAGGAAACTTCAAAAAAGTATCTAAAAAATTAGAAAAATAGTATTATAAAAAGGAATAAGACAATTTAATATGGTCTTTTCCATTTTTTTCTACTATTGGACCATGACCAGGATATATGTTTTTTACATCCAAATCTGTTAACTTTTTAACGCTACTTTTCATATCATCATAATTTCCACCAATATCCATTCTACCAACTCCACCACCGGCAAATATTGTATCACCGCAGATTAAGCTTTCACCATCCCATAAACAGATTCCACCGCTTGTGTGTCCTGGAGTATGGATAACTTCAAAATCACCTATTTTATCGCCTTCCTCAAGTTCTATATCAACTCTTGAATTGTTTATTCCTTCAAATCCAAAAGCGGAACCTGTTGTGCCTAAAGTATCTTCATTTCTGATAGATATTGCATCAAGTTTATGAACGGCAATTTTTGCATTTGGGAAGAAATGATTGCCACCAATATGGTCAAAATGACAATGAGTATTGACAACTAACTCAATTTCTTCGGGTTCAACACCATTTTCTTTGAGTTTTGAGAATAAATAATCCTTATTTTGACCTGCACCAGTGTCAACTAATGTATTTCCATTAATCAAATAACAATTTGAATCGTAATTATACCCTATGATAAAAATAATCTCTGACATAAAAGATAATATTGTTGCAAAAGTAATTAAAATTTTTGAAAAAAAGATTTGTATAAAATGGGGTCACAGGGATTTGAACCCCGATCCTGGGATTTCTCTTGCCTCAGTACTCCAATTGTTCATCACAACAAGTACTGCTCAGTTACGCGTATATTTCTTCAAAGACAACTGGAGTCCCAGATGATGCCAGGTTACACTATAACCCCACATGTAACATACAATATTAAGTTGTATTTTAATAATATATAAAGATTACCATTTATGAAAATTTCATTTGCTTATCGATTCCTGCTATTTCATCAATTTCCAGACCTTTTTCCAATGCATAATCTTTTTCAATTTTGAAGTTTCCATTCTTTGTGCGCGGAGTGTTTTCAGGTTCTAAAAATAGCCATTTTGTATATTTGAATCTAACTCCAATATATGGCCTAGCACCAAATATTTTTGAAAATTCGCAAAGCGCTTCGATTTGAGGTGCATCGATATATATCTTATCCTTAGTAGTTGTTTTTACCTCAATAGCCAAATATATTTTACCATTTCCAGCTATAACATCAGGCAATGGATTTTTAGTCGCCCCTCCAGAAGCTGGAGCTCTCATGGCGGCAAATTTCCTTTCCCAAAGTTTATGCACCAAATCTCTTTCTTCAGCAGACCCCTTTTTAGCCATGATAACACTCAACAAAATCTTTCTTACAATAACTAATTTTAATAAAACTACTATATAAAACGAATGAGAGAGCAATTGAAAAGTAATAATAGAAAAATAAGTTTATAAATGGGGCCGGGGCCGAGATTCGAACCCGAGTCCCGGGATCCACAGTCCCGGAGGATGACCACCTACCCTACCCCGGCAAGTAATAAACATTGAAATAAAAAATATTGTTAAAAGTGCGGGAGCAGGGATTTGAACCCTGGTAGACCTGCGTCAACAGGTCCTAAGCCTGTCCCCTTTGGCCTCTCGGGCACCCCCGCTTATAAAAAAGAAAGGATACATAGAAACCATTAAAAATCTTAACAAAATTTTTTAGAATGCTCCGGCCGGGATTCGAACCCGAGTCTTCGGCTCGAAAGGCCGAAATGATTGGCCGGACTACACCACCGGAGCACAAATACAAATATTTTTAGTTAACATGGGCCCAATGGGGTTCGAACCCATGGCCTTCCGGTTATGAGCCGGACGCTCTACCTGGCTAAGCTATGGGCCCAAAAGCGCCGTCGACAGGGCTCGAACCTGTGACCAATCGGTTAACAGCCGAACGCTCTACCTACTGAGCTACGACGGCATATAATACCCATCTCACTTAACCAAATAAAACCCATGTTTAAAAATCAAAAGACTTTAAACAGTAATAAATGGTTTATATCACATAATATATAAATGTTTTGGTATTTTCTAAATTTACCTATAAATCGAGAAAATCAACAAAATAATTTTCTATAAACTTATATATAAACTTTAAGATTATATATTAATAATATGGACTCTAACATATTTGACTTAATAAAAGAAGCTAATGAAACCACATTAAAAAGGCATGGCGATTTAGTCACACTCGAAAGAGCCGTATTCTTATCTTGGTGGTGTGATAAAGGAGACTGTGCATTCTGTTACATGTCTACACAAAAAGAAAAAATAAAAGATCCAGCAAAAGCAAGAAGGAACATCAGCAACATTTATGCTGAAGCAGAAATGTGTAAACGCCTTGATTGGAATATTGAGTTTCTATCTGGAGGATATAAATCATTTACAACACAAGAAATAAAACAGATAGCCACAACCATTAAAACAATTACTGGCGATGGCGTTTGGTTAAATACAGGGATTACTGATGAATTAAATGAATATGGATCTGAAATAAAAGGAATCACAGGTGCAGTTGAAGTAGCAAATCCAAAAATCCATGAAAGAGTTTGTCCGTCAAAAAAATTAGATGACATAAGCAATATGTTAGATATAGCAGGAGATTTAGGATTTAAAAAAGCAATAACCATTATCTTGGGACTTGGAGAAACATTGGATGATGTTGACTACCTAATAGAGTATATTGAAGCACATAATATCGATAGAGTCATATTTTATTCATTAAATCCCCATAAAGAAACAATTTACGCAAATTCATCACAACCCGCTTCACTTTATTATGCCCAAGTTGTATCAAAAGTCAGATTGGCTTTTCCGGATATTGAAATAATATGTGGAACCTGGATAGATAACTTGGCAAATATAGGAATACTAATTTTAAGCGGTGCAAATGGAATTACAAAATTCCCCTTATTTAAAATGTTTGGAACAAAATATGGCAAAAGAGTTGAAGAAGAAGTAAAATGGGCTGGCCGTCAACTTAAAGGAACATTCACTGATAAAAACAAATTAGGTGAAGAAAAAAGCGAATTTTCACCGGAATTAGACAAATTTATTAAAAGATATGTTAAAGAATCCCTAAAGAACAAATATTAATCTTAACAAATCATCACCAAATTATTCAAATTATATTTTTTGAAATACCCCCAAAAAGCACTATTTTTAACAATCTTTATAAATCTAATTTACTAAATATAACTATAATATAAATTATTAAAAATTATCAATGTGGAGGAATTACTATTAGCGACGATGTCGATATGATGTGTGGACTTGAAATCCACGTGCAACTAGAAACTGATTCAAAATTATTCTGTGACTGTCCTACAAATTATCAGGATGCTCCAGCCAATACAAACATCTGCCCAGTTTGTTTGAATCAGCCAGGTGCTAAACCGCACCCAACAAATAAAAAAGCATTAGAAAATGCATTAATGATTGCTTTAATGCTTAACTGTGAAATTGATCAAGACGTTATTTATTTTATGAGGAAACATTACGATTATCCTGACCTTCCTTCAGGTTATCAAAGAACATCAGTTCCAATTGGAATAAATGGAGAATTAAACGGTGTTAGAATAAGAGAAATACATGCTGAAGAAGACCCTGGACAATATAACCCTGACAGAGGTTTTGTAAATTTCAATCGTTCTGGAATCCCATTAGTTGAAATTGTAACCGAACCGGATATCAAATCTCCTGAAGAAGCAAGAAACTTCCTGAAAGAATTAATTCGTGTATTACAATATAGTGAAGGAGCACGCGGTGAAGGAACTATGAGAGCTGACGTAAACATTTCCATCAATGGAGGAAACAGAGTGGAAATGAAAAACATCAACTCAATCAAAGGTGCATACAAAGCATTGAAATTTGAACTTGTAAGACAAAAAAACCTTATGAAAAGAGGTGTTGAGGTCAAACAAGAAACTCGTGCATACTTAGAATCACAAATGATTACCGTGGGAATGAGGATGAAAGAAGATGCTGATGATTACAGATTCATCACCGATCCTGACTTGCCACCAATGAAAATTTCTGATGAAACTATCCAAAGAATCTTAGATACCATGCCGGAAGCACCACACAACAAAGTAAAAAGATTTGTAACTGATTATGGTATTGATGAAGAAACAGCGAAAGTTTTAACTTCAGAATTAGATTTAGCTATTGCATATGAAGAAGTTGCAAAAGAGATTGACCCTGAATTTGCAGCCAAATGGATGAGAGACGAACTTAAAAGAGTATTATCTTACAATAAAATTGACTTTTCAGACAGCGGCATTACAGTTGAAGACTTAATTGAATTCTTAAATATGCTCCAGGAAAAAGAAATCACAGTTAAAGCAGGCCAAAGAATCATTGAACAAATGCCAAATAACGATAAATCACCTAAAGCAATTGCTGAAGAATTAGGATTACTTGGTGTTGTAAAAGATGATGAAGTGCTTGCAGCAGTAAAACAGGCCATTGATGAAAATCCAAAAGCTGTTGAAGACTATTTAGCTGGTCAAAAAGCTTCCATTAACTTCTTAGTAGGCCAAGTAATGAGAATCACCCGTGGAAAGGCTGATCCTGGAGAAACTGTTAAACTCTTAAAAGAAAATATTGAATAATGGAGGAAACAGAATGGGTGAAAAAAAATCTTATGTAAAAGATTATATGACCAAAGACGTTATTAGTGTTTCCCCAGATACTTCAACTGAAGACGTGATTGAATTAATGAGAAAAAGTCGCCACAACAGTTATCCTGTTGTTGAAAATGATAAACTAGTTGGAATGGTAACTGCATTCGATATTGTATCTAAAGAATGGGCAGATACTGTCAGAGGATTGATGAGTACACACCTAGTTGTCGCTAACCAAGAATTGTCCATCAATGATGCATCAAGAGTAATGTTTAGAAGAGGAATCTCTAGAATGCCCGTTGTAAATGAAGAGGGACATTTAGTTGGAATTATTACAAATACAGATATGGTCAGATCACACATTGAAAGGTCAACACCAAACAAAGTAGAATACTTCAAAAAGACATTAGAACAATTATATGGAATTAAAACTACTTTAAGGCATATGCGTGTTGAAACCAATAAATTACGTCCAACACAAGATAGAGTTTATGCGGATGAACTTGAAGGCAGAACCTATGAATTAAAAAGAGGGCTAGCCGAACCTGCAATTGTTGTTAAAACTGGCGACAGATGGATTTTAGTTGATGGGCACCACAGGGCAGTAGCTTCAGCACAGCAAGGTTATGAGACTGTTGACTCATATGTCATTGATTTGGGCCAAGACATCAAATTAGGAATGGAAAAAACCGCAGACAAAGCTGGAATTAAAACATTCAACGATATTGAAATTATTGATGACGACAAACATCCATTAATTGCTCTTACAGAAAGTCTTCAAGATCAAGAACGTAAAGGGGATAAATAAATGTCTGATTCAATCATAAGAGAAGTTTATGAAGTGTTGGAATCAAGAAGAGACCATCCAATTGATTCATATACTTCAAATATCATGAAAGACAGCGATAAAAAAGCAGAAGATAAAATTTTAGAAAAAATCGCTGAAGAAGCAGGAGAAGTGTTAATTGCTTCTAAAAATGATGAAAACTTAGTTTATGAATCTGTTGATTTAATATTTCATACTTTATTATTGCTAGTATACAAAGGAATCGAAATTGACGAAATATTTGACGAATTCTCCAGAAGAAGAAAATGAAAAATTAATATAACTGGTTAATATGTTTGACACATTTGCTGAAAAAAAATTTTTATTAAAAGAACTGGTGAAAAAGGAATTAACCTCCAAATATAAAGACTCAGTATTAGGAATACTTTGGAGCTTTTTTAATCCTCTTTTAATAATGTTAGTTTTTACTGCAATTTTTTCAATGCTGTTCGGAAAACAAATTCAAAATTATCCAGTTTACTTTCTATCAGGTAGATTAATTTATGATTTCTATAATACTGCAACAAAAGGAGCAATGAGATCCATTAAAAAAAATGGGCAATTAATAAAAAAGATTTATGTTCCAAAATATATGTTTTCTGTAAGTGCAGTTCTTTATGAATTTGTAAATTTCCTAATTTCATTTGTAATCTTAGCAGGAGTAATGTTCGCTACAGGCGCTGCATTCCATGCAACAATAATATATGCAATAATACCTGTGGCATTATTATTATGCTTAATTTTCGGTGTTGGATTGATTTTAGCTGTTTGCAATACCTATTTTACAGATATTGGACATTTATACAATGTATTTACATTATTACTAATGTATGCTTCTGCATTATTTTATCCAATGGAAATCGTTCCTTCCGAAATTCAAAGAATATTTACTTTAAATCCCGTTTATTCTGCAATATCATGTTTCAGAGAGTGCATTTATGGAGTAGCCCCGAACGGCCCCACATTACTTTATTTAGCTGCATTTTCATTTACAACATTGGGAATTGGAATATTATTATTCAAAATTTATGAAAAGAAATTAGTATTAGAAATATAAGGTTTTTAAAATGAATTTAATAGATAAAATAAAAAATCTTTTTGGAAAAAACAAAGAAGTTAATGAAATTAAG
>CAJGDA010000025.1 GCA_904501935.1 uncultured Methanobrevibacter sp.
ACATTGAAAACATTCGCTTTAACAATATGCCTACGGACATATTCATACCAATCAGAGAAATTAACCAGATCAGGCGTGAGATTCTTGAAAACGCTGAAACATTGTTGTTGAACCATTACACTCCAACTAAAAAGGCTGTTAAGGAAGTCCGGAAGAACTTGACTAAATTTTTCGAAGATTACTCTGCATTTAAAGGAAAAACCAAAAAGAAAACACCTAAATTGTCAATATTCATTGATGACCTATCACAAATCAAAGCGGCATCAGGATTTGAGTTGAAGCGAATCTACTTTGATGGAAACTGCCACTATAACAACCCGAAGGACTACTTTGAAAACATAAAGGATACCCTGAAAAAAGGCAGCCTAATGGCAGCCCCAACAGAATTCGTCTGGGTGTTGTCTTCATTCATTACTGAAGAAGATGCAATCAGATGCAATGAAATCATTAAAGAACTTGAAAACGAAGGAATCCTCGTTTCCGTAATGGGAGACTTTCCGGGAATGAACGAGATATTTGACTGTCCGATATATGGAAATCATAACCTAAACGTATGGAACAGCTTTTGTGTTCATGATTTGAATGCATCAGGTTTCAAATCATTGATTTTATCATCAGAGCTTTCAGGTAAGGAAATTAAAGAATTGGTCATGAGAAACCATGATAGGAACATCGATTTGGAAATGATTGTCAATGGAAACCTTGAAGTTATTGTCAGTAAAGATGATTTCACCAATTTGAATGATGGAAAAGACTTTATAATATCAAATGATGCTGACTATGCCATTTTAGAGGATAAAAAAAGGAAAAAATTCAAATATAAGGTATTTTTCGACTACAACAGGCAAAGCCACATAATTAACAAGGACTGCCTATGTTTAATTGAAGAGATGAATGAAATAAAGGAAATGGGTCTTGATTCATTAATTCTAGATTGCAGATATTCAGATGAAAAATACACTTCACAAATATTGTCAATTTATAATGATAGCCTTAAGAATATAGATGATGAAGAATTGGCAAAATATAAATACCAAATTATGGACTTCTCACAATCCTACATCAACAAAGGCAACTATATTGAAGGCAGACTGCACGAGGCAAAATAATGAGAATTCCTGAATTGCTTGCACCGGTCGGATCAATGGAGCATTTGAAAGTAGCCATTAATGCTGGGGCAAGTTCTGTTTATTTGTCAGGAAAAAATTATGGTGCCCGAAAGTTCGCCAAAAACTTTACTTTAGATGAAATTACCGAAGCAGTAAACATTGCACATATGCACAATGTGAAGGTTTATGTTACAGTCAACACATTAATCAAGCAGGATGAACTTGAAAGTGTGATTAATTATCTCTCAAAGCTATATTCAATTGGAGTGGATGCTGTTTTGGTGCAAGATTTAGGACTAATCG
Source organism: uncultured Methanobrevibacter sp. (assembly GCA_904501935.1). GTDB lineage: Archaea > Methanobacteriota > Methanobacteria > Methanobacteriales > Methanobacteriaceae > Methanocatella. The sequence goes on from CAJGDA010000025.1 coordinate 1,413, forward strand.
CGCTAATTAACAGATACTTGCCTAATCTAAAAATTCATGCATCAACACAATTAACCTGTGAAAATCAGCTTAAACTAGATTATCTCGAAAGTAAAGGAATTAAAAGAGTCGTTCTTCCACGTGAAATGAAAAAAGAAGAAATCAAATCTTTAAAAACAGATATGGAACTTGAAATATTTGCTCATGGTGCATTATGCTATTCTTATTCTGGGCAATGCCTATTAAGTAGTTTCAAAGGTGGAAGAAGCGGAAATAGAGGAACATGTGCTCAGCCATGTCGCCAAAAATACAGAATCCAAGGCATTAAAAAGGAAGATTACTATTTATCCCCCTGCGATTTAAGCCTGTTTAATCAACTAAAAGAAATTTCAGATTTGAATATTGCATGCATTAAAATTGAAGGAAGAATGCGCTCCAAAGAATATTTGGCCATTGTTGTGAGCAATTACAGAAAAGCGCTTAATAAATTAAAAAGCAGGAAAGAAACTGAAAGTGAAGAAATAAGTCTGGTATTCAACAGAGGATTCATACAGGGAAAATTCAACAATAATACCAAAAGAAGCATCCGCCCGGGGCATATCGGTTTAAAAATAGGAAAAGTAATATCTGCAAAGAAAAATCAGATTGCGATAAAATTGGATGATTCCATTAAAAGCATTCCTCAAAAAGGCGATGGACTTTTAATCGTTAAAAGAAATAATGATTACGGGCTTGAAATATCCCAAAATCCACTAATAACCACTCTAAATCACTTTAAAAAGGGGAAAAACAAGCAAATTAAAGATTTAACTCGGCCAGATAAGGTATTGGTTGTCAAAAAGGTATGGCAAAACAAAAAAAGCGATTTTGATTTAAATGACTCAACAGTCTATTTAACAAAAAGACATGAGTTAACAAAAAAAGCAAAAGAAATTGAAAATAAGGGCAACAATTATGTTAAATCCAAATTAATTCTCACATTCTCTTTAAAAAATAAGTTCCCCCTATTAAAAGGAAGATTAACACTTGCAAACAGAAAAATAATTGAATCTGAAATAAGAGGAAATACCTCTTTTGAAAAACCTATTAAAAAGTCTGTAGATGTCGATACGATTAAAAAGCAACTTTCAAAAGTTGACAACTATCCATTTGAAATCACACAAATTAACATTAATTATGATGGAACACTATTCATTCCAATAAGCAAAATCAATGAACTTAGGAGAAATCTATTCAAAACTTTAGAAAATGAGGTTATAAACAGTTATGTTCATGAACTTGAAAGGATAGTATTGCCGGAATCAAGAAATAACGTTACCAATTTAGAGCCAAGCATCTCTTTTTATACCAATAACTTAAAACATTTAGAAAATGTAGAAAATGCAAAAAGGGTTTATTTAGAAATCCCACCTCAAGACGACTCAATGAACATCCATGAAAACTGCAATTACAATTTAAATTATATGATTAATTTTATGAAAGAAGCTTATGATATTTCATATGGCAAAGACTATGAGTTAATCTGGAAATGGCCCGATATTGCTCATGATAACTTAATTAAAGCATTGAATAAGGTTAGAGGAATATTAAATAAAATGCACTATAACATTCCAGTAATGAGCAATTGCTTTAATGGAGAATACGGGCCTTACTCAATGAACATCACAAATAATGAATCTATAGACAGCCTCAAAAATTATAAGCTTTTGACAATTTCGCCGGAACTTAGAAAAAGGGATCTTGAAGAAATAATAATGCACTGCAAAAATCCGGACAAAATCGAAATCATCGCTCAAGGATCAATTGAGTTGATGAAAACCAGATACCCTCTACTCTATAAAAGCGAACTTAAAAAAGACTATGGAAATTACTTGATTGATTTGAAAAATAACAAATTCCCAATTCACAAAAGCCTTTCGGGTGAAGAACTAATCATATTCAGTGACAGCGAACTTTCATTAATTGATGAAATAAATTATTTGCATAGGATTGGATTCTGTAATTTTGCAATAGACGGCCGTTACAAAGAAGATGACTATTATAAAATGATTGATATTTACAATTCTGCATTTAAAAAAGAAATTAACAAAAAAGAATTAATTGAAATTAGCCCTAAAAATACCCTTGCCAACTATTAAATATTACTTTTCAAATGCTCTCGGCAAATAATCAATATATATAATATATAAACTATTTTTACAAAAAGGGTTTGGTAAAAATGCAAGGGGAAAAAATTACATTGCAAAATATTAAAGGTATCGGAGACAAAATCTCCGAAAAAATTATAAACGGTGTTGGAGGCGAAGAAGAACTCCAAAAGATAATTGATAATGTTGATGTTGAAAAAATAGCAAATATTGAAGGTATAAGCCAAAGAAAAGCTATTGAAATAATGAATCAACTATTAAACAACCAGGAATATGAATTTATAAAAAGTGATAGAGCAATGGAGCTCTATGAAGACATTATAAACAAAATTTTATCATATTCAAATACCTCTTATTCTAAAAACAGAATACTTCTACTTTCTCCTTCAAAAGACATTGACAAAATAAATTCACAACTTGACTTTGTAATGAATGCCAAAAATCATGTTTCTCAACTTCCAATTATAAAATTAAGGGGATTGATGAAAAATTTAAAAGAAGTCGAAGAAGCAAAACCGGAATACGATCCAAGCAGAGCAATTCTTGTTGAAAGTGAAGAAGACAATGCATACCTTACAGATTTAGGTTTGAATCAATATTATCCTATCATCACAGCTAATGATTCCCCATTACTTCAAGAAGAAATGATGAGTTATGATTTAGTTTTTTATGTTTACTCACAAGGAATACTTGATTTTGAAGGAATGCCAAACCTCGTAATGATCAATATTGAAGAAGAAGACTACGAAATTGTTCCTGAAAAAATAATCAACTTCTTTATTCAAAATCAAGATTTGTTTACAAGAGTCCATGAAATACAAAAAATCAGAAATAAGGAAAGCATTTTAGGAGACATAATCCCAATCATAAACGAATTAAATATTATTGATAAAAGGGAAGTCGATATTGAAGAACTTGTTAATTCTCTTAAAGATGATATGGATAACGAATTAGAAAAATCCATTAAACAAGTTGACCTTGAGGGAGATGAAATTCTCAATCTATTAAACAACAACTTCCCTCCAAAAATTAGTAAAATATTTGATGAAATTATCAATAAAAGAAAAGAAATCATTCGCCAAAAAACTGGATTAAGTTTTGACCCATTTCTTAGAACATACCCAATTCAAATTGATGAAAGTGAAATAAAAAGAATAACCCTGGAACAATCATCTAAAAAAGAAAATGATATTTTTGATATTAAAAAAAGTGCTGCAATACAACTAAATGCAATCAAAGAAAAAGCCATCAAAGAAGTTGAAGACACAATTATATTTGATTACGAATTTTGTTTAGGTAGTTTCGCATATGAATATGGCTTATGTAGGCCACAATTTAGCGATGAAATCAAACTAAATGGAGCACTACACTTAGAGCTAGCACTTAAAAAAGATAGGGATTACGTTCAAAAAGTAGATTATAAACTAACCAAAGATGAGAACATTGCGCTTTTAACAGGAGCAAACAGCGGAGGAAAAACAACACTCCTTGAAACATTAACACAAATATCCATTATGGCCCAAATGGGACTTCCAGTAAGTGCCACTTCAGCTGAAATTAAATTATTTGATGAAATTTATCATTTCTCCAAAAAAAGATCACTTGATGCAGGAGCATTCGAATCATTTTTAAATGTATTCATACCAATCGTTACTACAAACAGCGAAAAATTAGTTCTATTAGATGAGCTTGAAGGAATAACAGAACTTGAGGCTGCAGTCAAAATCATATCTACATTTATTGATATGATAAAAGAATCCAATTCCTATGGTGTGATTGTCACTCATATGGCTAGAGAATTAATGAATTATACTAATATCCGCGTAGATGGGATAGAAGCTAAAGGATTAGACGAAAATTATAATTTAATTGTTGATAGAACACCAAAAATGAATTTCCTTGCAAAAAGTACCCCTGAATTAATTTTAAAGAGAATTTACGAAAAATCAGATGATGAATTGAAAGCAGTATATGCCAGAATTTTAGAAAAATTCTAAAAAAATATATGTTACTTTTTACAATTTTTAATTAATGAAAGTTATTAGCCCCAGTAGAAATGAAAATATAAGAAGAATAAATGAAATCTACAAAGTCCTTAAGGAAAATAATTTTGGGTTTTTGATAGAAGAAAATACCTTCTTTAAAAAATTTCCTCTCTTAAGAAATCGTAATGCTAAAAAAGAAGAAATAGTACCTGATGAAACTGTTCCGACCAGAATGCGAAAAGTATTGGAGCAATTAGGCCCGGCATATATCAAATTAGGTCAAATGTTAAGTACCCGTCCAGATTTAGTAGGGATAGAAATTGCTAAAGAACTTCAAAAATTAAGAGATGAAGCACCAGCAACTCCCTTTGATGAAATGAAAGCATTAATTGAGGAAGAATTGGGCAGACCATTAGAAGAAATATTCGAACACTTTGATGAAATTCCACTTGGATCTGCATCACTAGGTCAAGTATATAGGGCAGAATTAAAAAGTACTGGGGAAGAAGTGGCAATTAAAGTTCTAAAACCAAATTCCCGTGAAATTATTGAATCTGATGTTAAAATAATGAAATTTTTAGCAAGAAGGATAGATAAATACATATCACTTACCCGAACTTACAACTTACCTGCAATAATTAGTGAATTCGAAAGATCCATTTTTAAGGAAATTAATTTCCTAGAAGAAGCAATGAACTTACAGAATCTTGCAAAAAACTTCAGAGGTGTGAATTATATAAAAATACCTGATGTATATCTTGATTATTGTACTGAAAAAGTCATTACAATGGAATTAATACATGGTGTGAAACTCACAGATTTAATTGAAGGCGATTATCCTGACATTGATAAGAAAAGAATAGCAAATTATGGCCTTAAATCCTACTTTAAACAAATAATGATTGATGGTTTTTTCCATGCAGATCCCCATCCTGGAAATTTAATTGTGACTGAAGACCACAAACTATGTTATATTGATGCAGGGATGATGGGTATTTTAAATGAAGACTTTAAAGAAGACTTAGCGGCACTGATTTTATTAATGATAAGTGGTAACACAAACAACATCATAACTCAATTAATGTATATGGAAATCATCAGCCCATCACAAAATACTCCTGAATTGCGATCAGATATTGATGATTTAATGAATTTATATTATGGAGCTGAATTGAGGAATATGGATGGTGTATTGGAAGATTTACTAAATGCAATGATTAAAAATAATGTTATTCTTCCAAAAGACTTTGTAATGATAGGTCGTGGCATAACACTTATTGAAGATTCCGGTAGAAAATTAGATCCAAACTTTAATGCAGCTACCGAATTGAAAAAATTATCCCATCAAATAATCGCAAATAAATACAGACCAAAAAGAATGGGTAAAGTTGGATTAAACTACCTATTACAAATGGAACATTTGGCAAAAGATTTACCAGATACCATTAGAAATACTGCCAACAAATTAGAAGAAGGGGATATCGAAGTAAGACTAAAACATGAAGAGATAAGTCAATTAACTAATCAATTATCAGTAGCATTGATTATATCCTCATTGATTATTGGATCATCATTAGCCATTATTGGCGGTGCAGGTCCCAAAATATTTGGAATATCTGGAATCGGATTCATAGGTTTTGTTTTTAGTGGATTATTGGGCATCTTCTTAATCATAGAATATATGATAGAAAGAGAATGAAATTTTTAAATTTAGTGAAAATAATTTTATTTTAAAAAATAGATGCAAAATGACTATCGCTAGTTAGAAAAAAATAAAAAAAGTGGGATATTATGAGATTATAACATCCTCAGTATATTTATTAACATTTGAATCTCCATCAGGTGTGAATTCCACTTTAATTTGATGTTGACCAAGGTAACTATCAGTGATTCCGAATATTGGGGTTGCTAAATCACCAGCAGTAAGTTCATTAAATACTAATTTACCATCAACATAAACTAATAGGTGCCCATTTGAGAAATCAGAATCATAAAGCTTATTAATACCTTCAAGTTTCAGTGTATCTCCTTGGCTTATTATTTTATTATCCCTGACTCTTGTAATAGTGTATTGGGAGTGTTTTTCAACAGTTGGATGTGAAACCGGAGCATATGAAGTACTTGTTGCAACTGCAGGAACATCACTTACTTCAGATTCAACAGTTTCATTAGTAACATCAGTAGTATTAGTGGTATTAGTTTCATTACCGCCAAACAATTTCATAAAGATATCTAAAATCTCATCTATACTCATATTAGAGTAGTTACTACTACTGCTCCTGTTCATACCACTAAAATTGTAGTTTCCACTAGTTCCGTTAAAGTTAAAAGATGGTGTTTTACCACTACTACCAGCACCACTTTCAGTGCCATCGTCACCAGTGTTTGTATCTTCCGTATTAGTACCAGTTTCATCATTGTTTTGAGTGTCATCAGCTTGATTGTCTTCTGAATCATCAGCAACTTCACCCGCCGCATCAGCAGCAACTTCATCTACTAAATCGCTTGACTGTAGTGCTACATTAGAATCATTAGTGAAATCTGTTGCACTAAAAGCATTCATAGATAAAGATAAAATAATAAACAAAGCTAAAATATATTTAATTTTATTATTTAACATAAATTTTCCTCCTTTTTTTAATAATAGAATCTTTTAATTCAATAAACATAATATTTCAATTATTTACATATCTCCTTAAATTTTGACATAATAAGATTAGATATGGAAAATCTAATCTCTAATGTAAGTTATAACCAAATATGCTCCGAGAAGTGCACTGAATACGAAGCCTATAAATCCGATTGCAGAAATATCCCAAACTTTTGGACCTTTATCTGCTAAAATTGCAATAGATGAACCTACAAGCAGTGCGGATATGATTAAAGATATGGATAATTGGTTTTTCAATTCATCCAAACCAGTGTGGTTCATATTTAGTTCCAATTGACCTCTTTCGAGTTTATCAAGAGTACTGTTAAGTCTGTCAGGTAAATCTTTTAATAAATGTTCAATTTCTACAATGTAGTTAAATCCGCCACCTACAAGATTTCCAGGTTCGAATTTTGATCTAATCATGTCCTTAGCGAACTTTTCAAGTTCCCCAGTGAGATTGAAATGAGGATCTAATTTGTCTCCAGCTTCCTCAATGAGTATCAATCCCCTTCCAATCATTACAAATTCTCTTGGAAGAACAATATTATGTGTAATCATGACATTCATTAAATCATCGAATATACCATCCATTTGATCCAAATCAACACCTATGTAAGAATTCAATAAGTCATCGACATCTTCCCTAAATTCATCAGTGTTTTGTTCTGGAGTGATAATTTTCATGTAAAGCAATTGATTGATTAAATGATGTGAATTTCCATCTAACAAAAGCAATATTAATTGAGCGAAGTTTGATCTGAATTCATCGTTTACTACACCCATCATTCCAAAGTCAATATAACAAAGTCTGTTGTCGTGGGTTACAAACAAATTGCCCGGGTGTGGATCTGCATGGAAAAATCCATCAATTAACACCTGTTTTAAATAGGATTGGCACCCATATTGTGCAATTTCAGCATTATTGATGCCTTCAACTTCATTGTCGTATAAATCAGTCACTTCGTATCCGTCAATAAGTTCCATATTTATGAGTTTGGATGTACAATATTCAGGATAAACTTCAGGTATTTTAATATAATCAACTTCTTCAAAGTTTTTTGTTATTTTGCTAATATTCTTAACTTCTTCCATGTAGTTTAATTCTTTGAAGATGGATCTTTCAAATTCTTTGGCCATTGCAGGCAAGTTATACATTCTTGATCCGGAAATATGTTTGTCAACGGTTCCAGCCAATCTGTTTAATATTTTTACATCAGGCACAATAACATCATAAATGCCTGGTTTTTGAACTTTTACAGCAACTTCCATGTCATTTTCTTTTAATCTAGCTTTATAAACCTGACCGATTGATGCGGAACCTAGAGGTTCTTCATTAAATTCAGAATAGACCTCTTCCAATGGTTGTCCAAGTTCGCCTTCAATTACTCCCCTAATTTCATCAAAAGGAGTTACAGGAGTATTGTCCCTAAGCATTTTTAAATCATCAGCTATTTCATTACCAACCATATCGGGCCTTGTGGCTAACAGTTGACCTAATTTAATGAATGCTGGACCTAATTCTTCCATTGCATATCTTAAATCTGAAACTTCAAAGTCCTCGTCGTCTTCATTATTTTTTAATAGTTTTGCCAAGTGGTGTCTTTTTGCAACACCCATAATCTCATCAAAACGTTTCCTTGCAACTTTTTTATCTTCCTTCGCCATATCATCACCAATTTGGTAAATACATATATTGTTTAACTTTTAACTAATTTATAAATATATCTATTTTTTAATAATTATGAATATAACTTTAAATATTTTCATTTTTATATTATTTTTTAATAAAATTTTAATTTATTATAAGAACATATTGAACTATTAAATTAAAATAACATTAATTTAATTTTTTTTGTAATTTTATGAAAATATTGGATTAAAATTAGATAATTTGATAGTTATTCATAATTATTATGAAAAAATTTGAAAAAAAGCAAAAAAATACTTAATATTTATTATGAATATTCAGAATATTGAATTAATATGGAAAATTTAAATAAAAATATGAAATTTTTCTCTAAAATAAAAAAAAATTTCAGAAATATTTCAAAAAAAACAGATAATAATCAAATTAATTAATAAAAAATGACATATTTTAACATATTCATATATAAAATTAAACATTAAATTAATTAAATGAAATATCATTAGTATAATTTTAAATATTTATGAAAAAAACAATTATGAAATATTAAAATTATTGCATCCGCTAATCCAACTAGAATAATTGCACAACCTATAAAATTAAGATAGGGAGAGTTTAAAAATATTGGTTGGAGAAGAATTTTTATTACATTAATTGTAATTATTGGAACTTACCTTAGTTCTGCAATAATTGCAAACGTAATCTTAGTCTTATCCGGATCAATCTAATTGATTCAATTCTATTTTTAATGTTAAAGAAAAAATAAAAGGAATTTTAAAAAAATGGAATTTATAAAATTAAAAAAATGAGTCTTTAAACTTAAAAAAACAGACAAATAAAAACAACAACAAAAATTAGAAAAAATAAAAAAAATGAGTTCATATAACAAAATTTAAACTACAATTATCTGTTGCAAAAAAAGAAAAAAAAGATTATTCAAATTGAATAATCATGAATTTGATGAATTTTGCGGGATTTCACCGAACCAGTCTGTTTTCTCACCAACATAATACATTACGACAAATAGAATTATTTGAAGAACAAAATTTATTGCAACACTAGACAATTGCGGAGATGAAGTTGAAGTTAAAAGGCCTAACATAATGAATAAACCAACACTGAAATTATTCGCAGTATGCATGGCGGATGCCACTTCCAAACCATTTGTTTTCCAAGTGAAAAATCCCCACATAAGACCATTAATTAGAATTTCAAAGAATCCTAAACTGTTGTACCCGTGAGCAAATGCAAATATTATGGCCTGAATAATTACCGCCAAAAGAGGTATTTTAAACCATGACCCTAATGTTTGCATAAGAATTCCACGAAACATAAATTCTTCTGCAATAGACTGGAGCGGTACAGCAATAAAAATTACAATCAAAAATAGTATTGAAACTTGATATGTGCCTTTTGCTCCATTTACAGCAATATCGATGAATTGAAAGATTATATATATTATTAGCGGAATTATCAATGCCTTAAAATAGAGTTTGAAATTCCATCCCCCACGTGAAGATGAATAAGATGAAAATGGCCTATCTTTAACAATTTTTGATGCAACATATAATCCAGGAACAAACATGAAAATAATCAAATCTGTTATAATTATTGGCAATGCAGAGTTTAATCCACCACCCCTAAATGATCGTAGTACATCCAAACCAAACGTTAAAGAGATACCAAAAACTACAAGTCCTTGAATAATGGCCATTATTAAGGTAGCTATTATAAAAACAATGATTGGCTTGTACCATGCATAGTTTTCAAAAGTTCTTGGAAATGTAACATAATCCGAAATTTTATCATTTATTGACATATTATCACCTATTATTTATTTTTCTGAACCGAATAGATTAAATTTTTTATCCAATGCAACAACAATTATAATCGGAATTAACACCGATACCAAATTAATCACAAAAGTAAATGCACCGTCTGGTGTCAGTCCCTGCTGAAGACCTAATGCCATTGCAAGGAATGCCATCATATTATTTACCGCGTGCATGGCTGATGAAGATTCCAAACCTTGACTATACCATGTTATCAAACCATAAAAAAATCCTATGCAAAATACACCGATAATTGCAAGTATATTGTTAGGATGTAATACTGTAAATATTGCAGCCTGTAGAACGATAGCCACAATTGGTATTTTAAACCATGACCCGAAGGTTTGCATCAATACCCCACGACATAGGAATTCTTCTGCAAAACCCTGAAATATAGGTAGAATCAAAAACAATATGAGCACTGCAATTGAAGTATGATTTACAATTGGCACTCCGGAGGCTAAAAGTGGCAATACTTGAACTGCCCCATAAACAATTAAAGTTATAATAAATGTCTTGATGTAAATACCCCAAGACCATTTCCTGACTGGTGCTACTTGTGTGGAAAATGGAATTCCATATATTAATTTAAATCCTACATAAATACCGGGAATCAATAGAATCATAGTGATAGCGGAGAAAATAACCTTAAGTACTCCACTTGCATTAGGATCTAATCCACTAATACTAAATATCACAAGAGATAGCGCAATAGAAACTATTACAGCTATAATCAATACTAAAATATGTTTATACCAGGCATATGATTCTAGAGTTGTTGGAAATGTTGTAAATTCTTTTTCTTCACTTTTATCAAATAGTTTCGATAATTTCATGAAAAATTGCTCCCTATTTTTAAATCAATGATTATTTAAGTTTTAACGAATTTTTTTGTTTTGCATGTACATTGCCTAAATAAACCCAACTATTGCAACAATTATTAATACAAATACATGATTACTAGTGAAAGTTTCAAACCAACCCTGCATTAATCTGCTAACTATAGAAATAACCCCTGACTGTAAAAAGCCAGTAAGTATAGATGCAATTAAACTCATAATTATTGCATCCAATTAGTTTCCATAAAAGCAGCAAATATTATTACAGAAATCAGTACTTCTAATGGAAAAACTATAACAGTTAATCATGTGTATACTGTAGCTACATATTGGATATGGTGAAAATTGAGTTATTAAAGAATATTAAACCTAAAATCAATGAACAAATTAAGCCCAACTGAAAATTGATAAATTCTGTTAAATTAAAAGCAAATTCACTAATATTCACTTTTCACTCACCAAAACTTAAATCTATGAATTAATATGAAATCAATACATTATAAATATTAATAGAAAAATTAGATTACATTTCTATAATCAAACATTTAACAATATTATTTTTTACTTAAAATGGAATAGACACTTCGTAATGAAATATTTAAAACAGCGAGAATAAATAATAACCTCCAATTATTTTATGAACACACTTATTCAAAGTCAATATACAAAAAATATAATCACATACCAAAAAGGCCAAAACTACCTTTAAAAATAATTATTATAAGAACTCTTTTTATAAAAATAAAAATAGATAATGAATAATTAAAGTATCCAATATCAAATATCAATTAAAAATAAGAAAAAAGTTATTAAACTCTAATAAAGAATATAAAGTCTAAAAATCCTCGTTAAATCTAGTTACCTATATAATATTCAAAATATAATCTACTTTTCGCTTTAAAATTATATAATGTTACCAAGAAGCATATAAATTTTCAATTTTGATTTCAACCAAATCCACAATAATTTTATCATTTATTTTATATGCTAAATCATTTTGTAAATGTATGCCTTAACAAATAATCAAATTATTTACTTAATTCAGCACAAATATCAAAAACTTTCTTCAAATCCTTCTTAAATTGTTCTTCTTTAGATTTTAATTTATCTTCAGATGCACTTGCACGCTCAACATTGGAAATTTTATGAAATGCATGAATTTCGACATCTCCGTTCAACATTTTAAGCAAATCTTCAGACTTCTTGAGATGGGGGCGAATTTTTTCTTCAAAATACTTTTTTGGATAATTTGTTGTATAAAAAAGCCCAACATTAACTTTGCCCTTAAACTTATTTCCTGTTTTATAAGAAACAATGCAGTAAATCAATCTTTCAAGCAAAGCCAGATAATGACTTGAAGGATATGAGAAAAATATTGGAGCCCCAACTAAAAGACAATCTGAACTTAAAATTCTTTCAATTAATGGAGAGACCTCATCCTTCAAATAACATTTGCAAATCTCTTCATCATTTTTGCAAATCTGACAAACAGTGCAACCACTTAAATCAAAATTATACAAATCAACATACTCTACTTCTGAGTCGGCAGATTCAACACCTTTAACAGCACATTTCATAAGTTGTGCTGTACTTCCACTTTTTTTAGGATCCGCATTAATGACAATTGTTTTCATATTACTCACCTTTACTTAACTGAGCACCAATTTCAAAAGCTGTTTTGAATAGATCCCTTGGAAAAATCCATTTCAAACAAAAACAACTTGAAAGTCTATTTTCAATGAGATATTGTATCCTCGTCAAGACACTCAATATATGGACTATCCAATCATCATACCGGCAATGGGAAGTCCTTTAACTTTACATATCTCTTGGTCAATTCTAATAGATTCTTTAAACCTTTCAGAAAGATCTTCATCAAAATTCCACAAATAGAATCCGAACATTTCGTTCAGTCAGAATAATATTTTCTCCATCAAGTGTATTATAAGATATCAACTTTATTAATAATAAATATTACCAAAATGAAAATCTATGAAAAAACACATAATTTTAATTAAATGTTTTCACAGCAAATATGCCAAAAAGAATATATAAACACCAACTCAAAAACGGCCAAAACAACTATTAAAAATAATTATTTAAAAAACTCTTTTTATGAAAAATAGAATGAACAATAATTGATTAAACTATCGAATAACCAACACTAATTTAATGTAAATTAAAACAAAAAAGCTGATAAATCTTATAAAGACTATAAATCATTGTAATATCTTGTTGCCCGTGCACTATACAAAATATTTATTGCTTTTGGTTCCTGCATCATATTTATTTGATTAATTTTCTTTAAAAAGAAGTTTTCTGAAAAGACAAACTATTAACAAAATAAAAAATTAAAATTAACCTGAATTGAAAAAATTAAAAAAAAATATTGATTATTTTTCAACCTTAATAAAATCCCACATGGAATCAATATTGGTTCTCATGAGCTCAACCAAATCATAATCGGGAACGGAAACCCACATTAAAAAGGTTCCATTGATGGTTGACTGAACGAATTTAGCCAAATCATCACTGTCCATGTCAATGATTTCACCTTCAGACTGCCCTTTTACCACTATTTCCTTAATATAATCCAATAATTTCAAGTTAAAGGAACAGTATCTGTCTCTCATTATTTCATACTTTTGAATGCCTTCCAAATAAAGCAAGTGGATTCTTCTGAAGTCTGAAATCTCGAACTGGCTGTAAAATGAAGTTTCATTAGTCATTTCAATATCATAACCACTGATTTTGATGAGCAGATAGTATAAATTATCCTTGTAATCCCCATCAAATTGTCTGATTGCTTCTAGATTACTGTCAAAAAAGTCAAAAATGTATTTTTCCATTACTTTTACAATCAAATCTTCCTTTGTTTTGAAATGATGATAAAAATTTCCTGTTGAAACACCCGCTTCC
>CAJGDA010000026.1 GCA_904501935.1 uncultured Methanobrevibacter sp.
GGATGTAATTACAGTATTTTCAGGTTGGGTTTCCTTAACCCATTCCATTGAATTCCACATCGGATCGCTTGTACCTGGAACAACACCTTCGGAAGTCTGATAAGCTCCGCAAACACATGGAGTTATTAATGCAAGGATTACGGCAATTACGGCAACATATTTCTTAATTGGAACACCTTTACTGGATTGGGCATTTGATTTAAGAACATATACGGATGCTGCTCCTGCAGCAACAAGAATAATGAATAATGCAATTCCTAAATAGAAATTCACTGTAGTTAATGGAATTGCAACGAATATTGCAGCCGCAGCTATAATGACCAATAAAATCCTATCGTCGTGCACTTTATTTTTAATATAATCCATCGCAATACCAACAAAGATACCGGCCAAAAGACCGAATGGCAATACGATGGTAGTAATGAACCTAGAACCTCTAGTTACTGCAAGTGCAGTAAGAACTACCCATACTATAAATAATGTACCATATAAAACAGTTAAACGTTTATCGGATAATAAATCATGAATCGAATCTAGATTAAAGCTACCTAAATTAAAGCCTGATTTAAGTTCATCATCAAGTTTTTTAGCAGAAGCTACTCTCTGGGATTTATGTGGTTTGTCACTTGAACTAACTACTGGAGTTTTATCCCCTCTGAGTTTTAACAATCTCAATCCGAAAGTAGCCAATACAGTTAAACCGGCGAAGAATACTAAAATACCACCTAAACCGTTGACAACACCATTAGTATTAGCCAAGAACATTGAAATCATACCACTTCCAAGCATAGCTGGAATTTGCATCTCTGCAACAGAAACAAGTACGTTCGGGAATCCAGCAATGGTCCTTGAAGCAGATTGCAAGGAAAGCAAACCGAATAGATTGCTGAATAATCCTAAAACTCCATCCAAACCTTGGAAAATAGCAAGACCTATAAATCCTACAACACCTAAAATCACAATGGATGTTAAATCAACTTGACGGATAAACCATTGAAGCTTGCTTGGATAATCACTTTGATTGTCGTCACCTATGTTAAAGTAATAGCAAGCGATTAAATACACAACTGCGAATATTCCCATAACACCTATGTAAAATATGTAACCAGTCCATGATTGTGAGAAAAATCCAATTGCGATAATTGATAGAATTGCAAATAAAATTTTAAATACAATTTTTTTCGCCCTTATACTCTCCACAAAGAAGAATATGAAGAACAGAGCCCAGATATAATAGAACATATCTGTATCGAAAAATCCTGGGAATGTGTGTGAAAAGTAGTTCGGAGCAAGTACAATAATTAATGTTGCTACAATAGCACCATATTCATTAGTTAACCTTCTTGAAAAGATATACGCAGGTATTACAGCAAATGTTGATATGATTGCACCTGTCCAAAATGCCACTTCCTTAACAGAATGATTTCCAAAGTATTTATTTGCTAAATCATGTAAGAACGAAGTAACATGGACAATACCCAGCTCATAATTAATTTTATTACCCGTTGGAGCATACCTATGCATATCCCACTCAGAACCGTTAATCTGTTCATCACCTACAAAACCATGATCTACATAATCCTCAGTCAGCCTTAAGTTATAATATGAATCCATTTCACTGAAATAAGGAAGACCTGAAGAATCAGTATATTGTTCTTTATAATCGTCAGAAATAGCATTTAAATCTGCAGCTGGAGTTTTAAGAGCAAAAACAACAGCTAATAAGATTAAAATAATAATTACTGACTTTGTTATTGTCAATATTGTTTCTCTATTCATTGAAACCCTCATTTACATTTCATTGAATTTATTGCTTCTGAATCAAAAACAATAAATAAATTATTAAATTCAAATTTTTTAATACAAAATAAAAATATTGGAATTAAGAAAAATATTTTTATTAGATTATAGATTTATTTTTTAACATTATTAAGTATTTTGCATAACTAAAAATTCACAAAATTGCAAAAACTCTAAAAAATTGTCAAAAACAATAGTAAAGAATGGAAAATTCCGTTTTAATAAATATAAAAATATTAAAAAAAATTGAGTTTAATTAAAATAAAATTAAAAAAGGTTATTGGAGTTTGGCTTCAAGCTCTTCAACAGAACAGGTGAACCTGCATTTTGGAAATCCCTTACAACCAATAAACTCACCATAACGCCCTGAACGTTTAAGAAGTGGTTTACCGCATTCAGGACATACTCCAACCTCTTCAGGAGTATAAGGTTTAGTCTTATCTTTTCCGCAATTAGGATCAAGACATGCACGTTGGCGAGGTTTTCCGAATGAAATAATCGGAAGGCCGCATTTTTCACAAGTCTTTTTAAGGAAGTTGGTGCCTTTTGGAATTGAATAGCTTGTTGTACACTCAGGATAATTAGAACATCCTACAAAAGAACTTTTAGTTACAGGAGAATATCTTTTTACAAGCTTTCCTCCACAAGTAGGGCAAGTTCCGACAACATTGCTTTCCTGGAAGGATTCGTATAGTTTTGTACCGATTTCCTTAGAATTCTTATCAATGTCTGTTAAAATAACATTGACTTCCTTTTTACCTTCCTTAATGATTTCTTCACAAGTAGAGCTATTATTGTCAATTCCTTCAAGCTTATTTTCAAATTCACGAGTAAGTTCCTCTGAAGTTAAATCCTTACAGTAGGTACTCAAGGTATCAATCATGTTTTCTCCCAATTGATTTACTTCAATCTGCTGGGTACCGTTAATGTATTTGCGGTCATATAATTTATCAATGATGTCCGCACGTGTAGCTTTGGTTCCAAGTTCCCTTTTTTCCAATTCCTTAATAAGAGAAGCTTGATTATAACGGGCAGGAGGCTTGGTTTCCTTTTCATCAGATATCAAATCCAATACTTTTACCAAATCCCCTTTATTGATGTCCAAAAATTCCTCATCATCAATTTTCCTATAAGGATAATGTTCCATCCATCCCTTATGGGTCACTCTTCTGCGCTTAAAGCGGAACTTTTCACCTTCAATATCCAAAGTGGTGCTCATGGTCTCAAATTTGGCCGCTTCAAAGAATACTGAAATGAACCTATAAACTATAAGTTCGTAAATCTTTTTATCATCTCTGGACAATCCTTGAGGCAAAATTCCTGTCGGATGGATTGCAGGGTGAGCTGCATCATCTTTCTTACCGTTGTTTGGTTTTAATTTGGATGGAAGCTGTGAAATGTGCTTTTTAAACTCTCCATCATTACTTAACTGACCGAATATTGACTTGAAGTCAAGACTTTCAGGCAATTTTTCAGAAGATGTACGAGGGTAGGAAGTATAACCTGAAGTATAAAGATTTTGAGCAATTGACTGTGTCTTTTTAGGTGAAAATCCGAATACGTTATATGCTTCGGACTGAAGGCCTCCCAAATTAAAAGGAACCGGAGGCTTTGTAGTCGAATTGGAAAAATTGATTTTGTCGACTGTAGCATCTTTTCCTTTGCATTTAGTCATTATCTCTTCGGCCCTTTGTTTGTCAAATATCTTTCCATCAACATGATTTACTTCAATTTTACCTTCAATAATGGCTTTTATTAACCAATAAGGTTCGGGAACGAAGTTTTTAATTTCTTTCTCTCTTTCAACGAGAATCGCCAAAGTAGGAGTTTGAACACGACCTGCTGACAATTTTAAAAATTTGTATTTGGCTCGACTTACGGATTTCATTAATGCTTTTGAAATGTTTACACCGAAATAATAGTCTAGGACATGTCTAGCAATACCGCTGTCAACCTGGTTCATGTCTAAATCTATTCTATTGTCATAAGCTTCGAGGAGATCTTTTTTAGTCAATGTGGAAAACTTCATACGGGATATTTTGCTTAAGTCATTTTGTCCGCAAGCATATTTTAATGCATTATATCCGATTAAAGTTCCTTCAGTATCATAATCGCAGGCATGAATGTAAGAATCTGCATCTTTTCCAAGTTTTTTAATAGCCCTGACATAGTCTTTGGTAAATCCGCTGCCCCTTTTGTTGACTTCATAGGCAGGTGCCCAGTGTAGGTCAAAATAAACCTTGTCCTTAGGATTATCAGGAGTTAATGAATAAAGGTGTCCAACAGCAGATACAACGGTTATGTCCTTTGAATCCTTTTTTAATTCCCAATACTTTACTTTTTTATTATAGACTTTCTTTTGTGCGCTTGGCGAAAGCGCTTTAGCTATCTTTTCAGCAGATGTCGGTTTCTCACATACTATTACTTCATGCATAATATACTCCTCAAAAAAAATGATACTGAATTTAATTTAAACTAATATCTAATATAAAAAGATTTCTATGAAAAAAAAGTTTATTTGAAAATTAGAAAAATAGTTGAATTTTAAAGTTCTTCATTGTAAAAACGATAAAAATCAGCGCAAAAATCACAGATTGGATATTTGCCATAACGATAGTAACCAAGTTCTGCTTTATTCATATCAAACTTTTTACCACAAATAAAACAAGTCTCGATTTTTTCTTCTGACATGTTAAAACCTAAAAAAAAAAATAAAAATAGTAGGTTAAAGAATTTAACCTATATTATATTTTTGCAAGAGTAAAATCTCTTCAGTAGAGACTTTTCCACCTTGTTTAAATTTAGCAAAGATTTCTTCAGCTCTTTCTTTTTCTTCACGGTTTTTGTTGGATCCACCGGAAGGTTTGTTATCGTTTTTCCTCTTTTTAGGTTTGTTTGAACCTAATTTTTTGTTGATAACATGGATGTCACTTAAGATGACTTTGAACTCTTCATGTTTAGCGGAAGCGTTTTTACGTGCTTCAATGAATTTTTTGTGAGCTTCGTCAGCTGCAGTTCTGATGTCATCGGTTTTTCTGAAGTAGGTGAGCATTTCTTCGTGAGCTGCTTGAGCTTGTTCGGAAAGTTCAATGACTTTTTGGTGCTCTTCTTCAGATTGTTTTTTAAGTTCTTGAGCTTCAGATTTAACGGATTCATCTTCATGAATTTCCATTAATTGTTTTCTGAGATCATTTGCATTTTTAACAAGCTGATTTTCTTTTTTAATGTCTAAAACGCGAGTTTCAATGATTTTATCAATCTTTTTGATTTCATTTTCTATCTTGATTTTGTCACGTTTTCCTGAAGACCATTCTAAACTTTTAATTTTATTATTTGCTTCATTACGGGCTTTTTTAGCTTCTTCAACTTGTTTGTTGATTTCATTACGCTCGTTTCTGTATTCAATAGCTTTGTTTAAGTTTTCTTTTAAAGATGCATTTAATTCATCTCTAATTTTACGTTGTTCTTTAGCTATTTTGTTGAATTCTTCCCTTTCTTCAGCAACTTTGGAGATTTCAGCTTCTTTTTCATCTTTTTGTTTTCTTACGCCTTCCATAGTGTCGGCGAGAACAAAATTGGATTCAGGAAGACCTTTATCAGCTTTTTTAGGTTTGGCTTTAGGTTTTTCTTCTTTAACTTCTTCAGCTTCAGCTTCTTCTTCAGCTTCGGATTCTTCAACTGCTTCTTCTTCAACAGTTTCGGTTTCTTCAGCTTCTTCAGCTTCAGCTTCTTGAGCTACTTCTTCTTCTACAGTTTCAGTTTCAGCATCATCAGTGGTTAATTGATTTAGAATTTCACATAAGACTTTGCATAAGTCTTTTTCATCTACTACAATATCAGCAATTTCTTTTACGGAGTCTTTTGCATTGAATGCAATTCCGCAACCTGCTGATTCAATCATGGAAATGTCGTTAGCGCCATCCCCAACAGCAACTACTTCATCTAAAGTAATTCCTGCTTCTTCAACATGGTCTTTTAATACGTCTAATTTAGTACCGGATACTAAAGGACCAGTCACTTCGCCAGTTAATTTACCATCTTCGACTGTGAAACTATTAGTATAAACTGTGTCAACTCCGAGTTTATCTTTAACTTTATCAGCCACTACATCAAAACTACCACTAATGATAGCTACATCTACATCTTTATCTTTAAGACATTTGACGGTTTTGCAAGCACCAGGCATTAATGGAAGATCATCTGCAACTTTTTCGATATCTTCAATAGAAGTTCCTTCGAGAAGTTGTACTCTGTCTTTAATTGCAGTTTCAAAGTCAATTTCACCTTGCATAGCTTTTTCAGTGATTGAAGCTATGTCCTCTTCAACATTTGCTAATTTTCCTATCTCATCTATTGCTTCACCATCAATAATAACGTTGTCTAAGTCAAATACTACAAGTTTAATCAATAATACCACCAATTATATTAAATCTAGCTCACTTAATCTATCGTAAGCTCTTTCAACGCCTAATTTAGCGTCGCTTTTTGTTTTAGCCCCAGTACATACAACTTTACCAGAACCAAACAATAATAAGACCACTTTAGGATCAGATAATCTGTATACTAAACCTGGGAATTGTTCAGGTTCGTATTCTGTATCTTCAAGTTCTAAAGCTACAGCCTCTAAGTTTAATGTGGATTCCAAATTTGCAGAAGCCACAATGTTTTGAATTTTAATTTCGAATTCGTGAGGAATTTCAGTATCAATAGTCCTCATTAAATCGACAGTCTTTTTGATTGCCAATTTAGAATCATCTATAGATTTTGCTCCAGTACAAACAAGCTTACCAGAGCTAAATATTAATGCTGCTGTTTTGGGATCTTTAAGTTTAAACACTAATCCCGGAAACTGTTCACGATTAAAATTAACCCCTTCTAAAGCTTGGGACACTTCAGTAAGAACAATGTCTTTACCAATGCTTGCAGAAGCAACAATGTTTTCAATTTTAATTTCAACATCGGTCAATTTAAAACCTCCAATTCATTATTAAAAGTAGAATAGTAAAATTTAAAAAAACAAAAAAATTAGTTAAATTTTTACTAATAAAGTATTTAATTTAAATAGTATATAAAGGTATGTTTATTTAAATGAAATTTGGAATTTTCAAAAAATTTTCAAAAAAATAAATTAAAATGAAAGTTAATTTTAAACTAAATTATACTCATTTAAATAATACATAATGTATCTTTTAACAAATCATAAAAATTGATTTATATTATGTGCATTAAATCTAATAATAATAGTTTAGAGGTAAAAATAAATGAATACAATAAGTATAATAATACCCTGCTATAACATGGAAAAAAAGATAGAAAAATGCATAGATTCTATAAAAAACCAATCTTATAAAAATTTTGAAGCAATATTCGTTGATGATGGTAGTACAGATAGAACAAAAGAAATAATAAATGACAATATAAAAAATGATGAACGAATGAAATACTTTTATAAAGAAAATGGTGGTGTGGCCTCCTCCAGAAATTATGGAATAGAAAAGGCAACGGGGACCCATATTTGTTTTATAGATAGTGACGATTATGTCGAAAAGGATTATCTTAAAGAACTATACGATAATTTAATAGCAAACAATTCAGACATTTCCATTTGTAATTTCAGCAGAGTTTATGAAGATAAAATTGTTGAAAACAAAGTACAAAAAGATTTTTACCATCTAATCAGATTCCCCGCAGCATGGAACAAGCTATACAAAGCATCATTATTTAAAAAAAATAATATAAAATTCCCAAACAAGCGAATGGGTGAAGACTTATCCGTATTCTGCAAATTGCTCATGATAACTGACAAAATCTCAATTGTTGAAAAGCCATTGTACAATTATATCCAAGGCTCCACATCACTTACACATACATATGACGACAGCCAATATGATACCTTTGAAATTACCGAGGATATAGAGAACTTCGCTAAAGAAAGAAACCTCTATGATAAGTTTTACACAAAATTGGAATTCATAAACATTTACCATATTTTCGTTGCAACCGCATATAGACTCAGTTTCAGACCTGATTTCAGTGCGGATACGATAAGGGGATTGGACGACTATGTAAGTAAAAAATATCCTAATTGGTATAAAAATGAGGGAATAAAGGAATATCCTCTGTTTTATAGGATGTATTTCAAAGCACTTCACTGGAAATGTTATAAATTAATTCACATCCTATTAAAGACATTCAATACTAAAATGACAGAAAGTTAAGTGATAACATGATTGAAGTTGAAGTAAAAGCTAGAATTAACAGTTTCAGTGAAATGGAAGAAAAATTAGCCGAAATAGGTGCCATGAAAACAAAAAAGGAATTTCAGGAAGACATATATTTCAACAGTCCGATAGTGGACTTTGCAAAAACCGATGAGGCATTGAGAATCAGAACCACTACAGAAAATGACAACACCAATATCTTCATAACCTACAAAGGCCCAAAGATAGACAAAAAATCAAAGACAAGACGCGAAATTGAAATGGGAATAGAAGACTCCGAAAAATGCTCAGATGTCTTTGAAGCAATCGGCTTTAGGAAAGTGAGAACAGTCAGGAAAAACCGCCAGTATTACACATATGAAAACTTCGAAATATCACTTGACGACATTGAAGGATTAGACCCATATATGGAAATTGAAATAGCTTTAAACGATGATGAAGACTACAATGAAGCTCAAAACTCTATTTTTAAATTATTTGAGAAATTAGGCATCACTGATGGCTTTGAGAGAACCTCCTATTTGGAGTTATTAGAAAACTTATATATAACTAACTAATTATAATTATTATATCTATAAATTTAATTTAATTTAATGAAGAAGGGATGATATTGCAATATTTTATAAGTCATTATAATAAAGAATCTGAACTAACATTTCCAGAAGACATTACAATTTATGACACTACTTTAAGAGATGGAGAGCAAACTCCTGGAGTTTGCTTTAGTTATGAGGACAAATTGGAAATTGCCCGCAAGCTTGATCAATTTAAGATTCATCAGATTGAAGCAGGTTTTCCAATAGTTTCCGAAAGAGAGAAGGAAACTGTAAAAGCAATTGCCAATGAAGGCCTTGATGCTACAATTCTTGGTTTGACTAGAACAAAACCTGCAGATATTGATGCTGCACTTGACTGTGATGTGGACGGTATCATTACATTTGTCGGAACCTCCGACATCCACTTGGACCATAAGATGCACATTACAAGACAGGATGCAATTAACTTATGTGAAACAGCTGTGGATTACGCTAAGGATCATGGCTTATTCGTTGCATTTTCAGCGGAAGATGCTACAAGAACAGACATTGAATTTTTGAAAAGAATTTACTCCAAGGCACAGGAATGCGGCGCTGACAGAGTGCATATTGCAGACACCACAGGTGCAATTACACCGCAGGGCATTGATTACTTAGTAAAAGAGCTCGTTAAAGATATTGATATTGACCTTGCTGTACATTTACACAATGATTTTGGCCTAGCAGTAATCAACTCCATTACCGGAGTATTGGCAGGTGCAAAAGCTGTCTCAACAACCGTAAACGGCATTGGTGAAAGGGCAGGTAACGCATCTCTAGAAGAACTTATCATGGCTATGAAAATCCTATACGGCAAAGATTACGGCTTCAAGACAAAATACATTAAAGAATTGTCCGATTTGGTATCAAAAGCAAGTGGACTTCCAATTCCTTACAACAAACCGGTTGTTGGAAACAACGTGTTCAGACATGAATCCGGAATCCATGTGGATGCCGTTATTGAAGAGCCGTTATGCTATGAACCATATCTTCCAGAGCTTGTCGGTCAAAAAAGGCAACTTGTTTTAGGCAAACACTCAGGATGCAGAGCGGTTAAAGCTAAATTAAACGAATGTGAACTTGACGTTAGTGATGAAGAGCTAATTGAAATTGTAAGACAAGTTAAAAAATCAAGAGAAGAAGGAAAATACATTAACGACCAAGTATTCAAAGACATCGTTAAAAAAATCAGTAAAAAGGAATAGGTAAAATGAACATTACTGAAAAAATCTTATCTTCAAAAGCCGGCCATGAAGTAACACCCGGCGAAATCATTGAAATTCCAGTCGACCTCGCAATGTCACACGATGGAACATCACCTCCAGCAATCAAAACATTCGAAAAGGTGGCCGACAAAGTCTGGGATCCTGAAAAGATAGCCATCATTTTCGACCACAACATCCCTGCAAATACAATCGGCTCCGCCGAGTTTCAAAAAGTTTGCAGAAATTTCATTAAAACTCAAAATATTGCTAAACACTTCATTCATGGTGAAGGAATCTGCCACCAGGTCGTTCCTGAAATGGGATTGGTCGAACCGGGCATGGTTGTTGTTGGTGCAGACTCACACACATGTACTTACGGTGCTTTTGGAGCATTTTCAACAGGTATGGGTGCAACTGACCTTGCAATGGTTTGGGCAACTGGAAAAACCTGGTTTATGGTTCCTGAAGCCATCAAAATGGAAGTCACCGGTGAATTGAATCAATATATTGCCCCAAAAGACATTATCCTAAACATTATAGGTGAAGTGGGAATTGCCGGCGCAACCTATCAAACCGCCGAATTTTGCGGCGAAACCATAGAAAACATGGGCGTTGAAGGAAGGGCAACCATGTGCAACATGGCGATTGAAATGGGTGCTAAAAACGGAATCATGGAACCGAATAGGGAAGTTATCGATTACATCTGTCAGAGAACCGGCAAAAATGAATCCGAGCTAAATATAGTGAAGTCAGATGCCGACGCAGTCTATGGAAAGGAAATGCACTTTGACATTACAGATATGGAACCTCAAATCGCATGCCCAAATGACGTTGATAATGTGTGCAACATATCAGAAATTGAAGGAACAGCAATTGAACAATGCTTAATCGGGTCATGTACAAACGGCAGATTATCCGATTTAAAAGAAGCTTCAGAAATATTGGAAGGCAAAAAAATCAGCAACGATATCAGATTAATCATACTTCCTGCTTCAAGGGAGATTTACAAGCAGGCAATGCATTTAGGTTATATTGATACATTCATAGATGCAGGAGCCATAATCTGCAATCCGGGCTGTGGCCCATGTCTCGGAGGACATATGGGAGTATTATCCGAAGGAGAATCCTGTATTTCTACAACAAACAGGAACTTTAAAGGAAGAATGGGAGATCCTGCTTCATCAGTATACTTATCAAATTCAAAAGTGGTTGCTGCCTCAGCAATTACAGGAGTAATCACTAATCCAAAAGACCTTTAAGTGATTAAAATGGCAAAAGACAAAAACGAAGCGAACAAAAGACTTATTGAAAAAATAAATGACCTTGAAAAAGACTATGGTCAGACTTTTTCAAACACACAAAAAATTCTATTAACTACAGACGGATCAATCACTGCAATTTTAGATGTCTTATACGGAAAGATTACCTTGGACACACTTGACCAGCACCTTGAAAATGCAGATGAAGAGCATGCAAAGCTAGTTAATGTGAGCCCAGGTGAAGAAATCAACTTCAGAGAAGTGATAATGCATAAAGGCGACCAGCCTTTGATATATGCTATTTCACATGTTCCATTAGGAAGATGCTCCAAGGAAGTTTGTGCAGACCTTCTTAGGGCAGACATTCCAATCGGAAGAATCTTAAAGAATTACAAAATCGAATCCAGAAGAGAAGTTGGAAACATCTTCATTGAAAAGCCAAACGACACAGTAAAGGAACTGTTTAAAACCGATGAAGATTTCCTGGCCCGTGATTATGTAATCATCAACAATGATGAAATACTCATGTGGATTAAGGAAATGTTTCCGGTAAGCTATTTTACAGAAATTTAAGGTGTTTGAAATGGGAGTTAAGCTAAAGGATATAATTGAACCAAAACAAATCAGTTTTAAAGATCTGGAAGGAAGAAGCGTATCAATTGATGCATTCAATACGCTTTATCAGTTCCTATCCACAATAAGGCAAAGAGATGGAAGACCATTGACTGATGAAAATGGAAACATCACCTCCCATTTAAGCGGAATACTATACAGAAACTCTTCAATGATTGAAAAAGACATCAAGCCGATTTATATTTTTGATGGAAAGGCTCCGGAACTTAAAAGCGAAACCCAAGCCAAAAGAAGAGAAGTCAGAGATGAAGCTGAAAAAATCTACAAAGAAGCCCTCAAAGAAGGGGACACTGAAAAGGCTCGCAAGTTTGCAATGAGATCAAGCAAACTGTCTCCGGAGATAATCGAATCTTCCAAAAAACTGCTAACGTTAATGGGAATTCCCTATATTGAAGCAAAGGGAGAAGGTGAAGCACAAGCAGCCTACCTGGTTCAAAAAGGAGATGCATATGCCGTAGCATCACAGGATTATGACTGTTTACTGTTTGGAGCTAAAAGAGTTGTAAGAAACCTTGCAGTTAGTTCAAACCTAGGAAACTTGGAATTCTATGAATTGGATAGGGTTTTGAAGGAATTGGATGTTACAAGAGAGGAACTAATTGACATGGGAATCTTAATCGGAACCGATTTCTGCGAAGGCCTTAAAGGCGTAGGTGCGAAAACCGCACTTAAGTTAGCGCACAAAGGCCAATTAAAAGACAAAATAGCTGAACTTCAAAAGGAATCAACACACGATTTGGATGAAGTTCGTGAAATATTCCTGAACCATAACGTGAATACCGATTATAAAATTAAATGGGAAAAACCTAAGCAGGACAAGATTATTGAATTTTTATGCTATGAACATGGTTTTTCCGAAGACCGTGTGATAAAGGCATCCGATAAACTTAAAAATCTGAATTCAAGTCAAGGAAGTCTTGATGCTTGGTTTTAAAAAAAAGTTTTTAGAAGAAATAATCTTCTAAAATTAATTAATTTTGAGAAATTGCATCAGCAATAGCTTTTGCATCTTCAATTCTTTTTTCTTCATCGGACAATTCTAACTGATTAAAAATGTCATTATAGAATGTTTGACCTTCTTTAATGAATCTGAACTTAAAATGAGAAGATGTGGTGGCTATTTCAACAGTGCCATAACCAATCAATTTACCGAACAACCCGCTTTTGAATGAAACAGAATCTATTTTTTTCAGCGGACTCTGCATCTGGGTAGTGGAAATCAGCCCACATTTACCGAATACCCTCTTATTGGTTAATATCAAATCATTATTTGTGTATCCGATAAACCTAACCAGTAGCCAAACTAGCCCAATAAGGAAAAGTGGATTATAGAAAAAGATTGGTGTAGCGGAATAACCGTAACTATATGATATGCTCATTGCATTAATGAATCCAAACATTAATCCCATAACAATTAAAAGTAATGGGAGATACAAACATCCGATATGGATTTGAGAACTTCTTATCACCTTTTCGCCAGAAATCATATCTACATTATATCTGTCAAAAGGATTATTGGAAGAATTATTATCTACTTTGGCTGAAGAAGATAATCCTCCTGACTTTTTTCCACATTCCTTGCAAAAAAGAGAATCATCCTCCAATTCCTTTCCGCAATTTTTACAATATTTTACCATATAATCACCAATATTATAATTAATTATATATTAATTAATAATATTTAAATAAAATTATTCAATCAGTATGGCGGAAAATCCTTACCGAACACCTTTTCAGCATATCTCATAGCCAGGTGAACCTGTTCGGAATAGCTTTTCATCATTTCAATCTCAAAGTAGTTTCTTGAAGGTGACTTTAAAATTAGTTTAAGAAGTTTTTCATAAGTATCAACTGCCAAATCCTTATTGAAATCATATTTTTCAATGATTTCAGGAGT
The DNA here is from genome assembly GCA_904501935.1 of uncultured Methanobrevibacter sp. GTDB lineage: Archaea > Methanobacteriota > Methanobacteria > Methanobacteriales > Methanobacteriaceae > Methanocatella. The sequence goes on from CAJGDA010000026.1 coordinate 13,591, forward strand.
TAATTTTTCAAAACATGGAAATTCCAAAGTTTTACATACTGTTTCTGTTGAAAAATAAGTCATTCTGATTAAAGGGGAAACAGAGGATACCAAAACATGATTTCCTAATTTTATAAGCGGAGGAATGCCTGTTTTCTTATATCTCTCCATTGATGTCAATTTCTCGTAATTTTCAAGATTGTAGCAGTGAAGCTCTGTGTAGAAGTCAGGCTGAAAATATTCAATTAAATCCAAAATCTTTAAACCTATTTCAGATTCATAATATTCCTTTTTGATAGTTGAAATATAATCCGTCCTGTCAAAATTGTAAAAATAGAATTGGCCTGGCGATAAATCCTCTTCATCAATCCTATTAATGAACCTTAAAGAAGTTGCACCCTCATTTCCATGAACTCCACCAATGAACAGTTTGGTCGGTCCCTTGCCATTGTCGATGTATCTGAAATAAGACATAAAAAAAATAAGAATTGAAGGAAATTTATGTTCCTTCTTGCCAATTTGACATGTATGCTTTTTGTTTGTCGGTCAATGAGTCGATTTCGATTCCCATAGCTTTCAATTTCATTGTTGCTACATTGTAATCGATTTCATCAGGCGCTTTTGTTACGCCAACAGGCAAATCGTTTTCGAGAATGTGTTTTGCAGATAAAGCCTGTACGGCAAAACTCATATCCATGATTTCAGCAGGATGTCCTTGTCCACGCGCAGCTGACAAGTTAACCAAACGGCCATCAGCTAAAAGGTAAATTTTACGGCCATCTTTTGTAGTGAACTCTTCAATACTTTCACGCACTTCTTTAACATCAGTTGAAATAGCTTCAAGGTCAGGTCTATTGATTTCTACATTGAAGTGTCCTGAGTTTGCAAGCATACATCCGTCTTTCATGTATTTGAAGTCGTCTCCTGAGACGATGTCCGCATTACCGGTTACTGTAACAATCAAATCGGATACTTTTACTGCTTCACGGATTGGCATTACTCTGTATCCATCCATTCTTGCTTCCAATGCTCTAATTGGATCTACTTCTGTTACAATAACGTCCGCTCCGAGA
>CAJGDA010000027.1 GCA_904501935.1 uncultured Methanobrevibacter sp.
CTGCTATGTCTATACATGTTATCACACATTTTCAATTCAATTTAAAAACTATAATAACGACACCAATTTAAATAAAGATTTAGAATTCATTATTAGTAACATGAAACCTGATTTTAAACAATCACAAGATTAAATTGGGGGGCTAAAAATTGAGTGAATTTGAATTTTCAGTGATAATACTTACACATAATTCTGAATTAGGAATCAAACAATCAATTGATTGTTTGATTAATCAAACACTTGATTTAATTAAACATACTGAAATAATCATCATAGACCAAAATAGTGAAGACAATACACAAAGAATTTGTGAAGATTATATTAAAAAATACCCCGATAATATAAAACTCATCCCGCAGAACAACTATAATTTATCAGAAGCTAAAAATTTAGGAATAAGAAACGCTTCTGGAAAATTCCTCACATTTTTAGAAATTCATGATTATTATTCAAAAGATTCCTTTAAAAACCTGCTGGATTATATTAATAAAAATAAAGAACTTGATTTAATAGCTTTACCTATATTTTATTTTAAAAATAATCATCAGGAACATTATTTAAATCATAAAATTAAAAAAACAGAAAAAATTAATCTTTTAAAACAACCCGAATATGCTGAGTTTTTAGGATTATCCACCTTTTTTAAAAGAGATTCATGTAAGAATATTAAATTTTTAGATGCGAACAATAATAACATCACATTTTTTAGTGAAATTCTGATAAATAATCCGATTTTAGGAATTTGCAACAAAGGAAAGTATTATTCCATTAATATTGACGAAAAAATTTATCCAACTGAAAATTTAACTGTTAATCAGACAGATTACGATACTTTTCTAAAATATAATTTTAACCAATTAATTGAGAAAACCCGTAATAAATTTTCCAATATTCCGCAATTTATCCAATTTAATTTAGCAAATCATCTTAGATGGATTTTATCTGTTGAAAAGGCTCCTGAAAAAGTAGATTTATCCGAATTAATTGATATTATGCAATATATTGATGATGATGTTATTTTAAATACGAAATTGCTTAAAAATGACCTTAAGATAATTTCTTTTTTATTGAAATATGGTTCTCCATTAAATGAAAATCTAATGGAAAAGCTGGATTTGAACACCATCTTCATTGATAATTATGACATAATCGACAATGAACTTCGTATTTTGGCCAGTGCAATAAATATTTATCCTAGAAATATCGATGTCATCGTGAACAATGAAAAGATTAATAAAAAAGTATTGAGATTTCCTCAAAAAGATATTCATAGCTTAAACAATGATTTTTGTCAAGATTACTCAATAGAAGCTGCAATTCCAATATCTCAAAATGAAAAATTTGAGCTTGAATTTAAAGAAGGCGAAAAAAAATTGCATATTGACTTTTCAAGGCCTTGCAACTTCTCTAAAATTGTAGGATATGCAAAAACAAGACATTATTTAAGCATTTTGAAAAATGACAAAATTGTCATAAGTAAAAAAAGCACTTCAAAATGGATAATGCAGGAAATAAAATGTTTAGCAAATATTCTTAAAACACACGAACGTGGTTTTGAAAAAGCAATACCTTTTAGAATAGCTTATATGTTAGGTTATCCATTTATGAAAAATAAAAAAATATGGTTTTATATGGACCGCCCTAATGAATCCGATGACAATGGATTGGCTCTTTTTAAATATTCCGTTAAACAAGACGAAGATATTGACAGATATTTCATTTTAAGTTCTCAAAATAAAGATTACAACGATATCCGGAAAATCGGTAAGGTTATCCCTTATAAATCTCTTAAACATAACTATCTTGCGCTTTTTACTGAAAACATTATTACATCACATCCAGATAATGAAATTATTTACCCGTTTTGGGGTGGATATCCATTCATTGCGGGCCTATTAAGATCAAATACCGCATTCCTGCAACATGGAATCTTAAAGGACAACATTTCATCATGGTTAAACAAATCCAATATGAACATATCAATGTTTTTAGTTTCATCTACCAATGAATATGAATCAACTTTTAAATATCCTTACAATTATGACGATAATGTTATTCAAATGCTGGGTTTGCCTAGATATGACACTCTTGAAAATAAAAATGAAAAAAGGCAGATAATTATAATGCCATCCTGGAGAAGAGATTTAGACCATAAATCAAAAGAATATGTTAAAGAAAATGTATTTTTCAAAAAATTCAATTCCCTAATAAACAATGAAAAATTAATCTCAAAAGCTAAAGAAAAAAATTATGAAATAATATTCAGACCTCATCCAAAAGTATATGAGTATATTGATCTTTTCGACAAAAATGATTATGTAAAAATTGATTATGACAAAGTAAAATACCAAACATTGTTTAATAATAGTTCATTAATGATTACAGATTATTCCTCTGTGGCGTTTGATTTCGCATATTTATACAAACCAGTAGTCTATTACCAATTTGGTTCAGATTATCATTTTGATTTGGATGAAAGCTACTTCAATTACGAAACTATGGGCTTTGGAGAAATTGCAAGAACTGAAGAGGAATTAGTGGATTTGATTATTGATTACATTGAAAATGAATGTAAAATTAAAGAAAAATATCATGAAAGAATTAGTAAATTCTTCGTATATAACGATAAAAATAACTGTAAAAGAGTTCATGATAAAATTAAAGAAATTCCTTTAAAGGACTAATTCCATATTTTGCATCCCTCTTTCAAAACTTCCAATTTTAACCCTCTTTTTATTGAAAACTTTAAACCCCATTCTATCATAAAGTTTTTTCGCTCCGACATTTCTAAAATCAGCATCTAAAATAACCCTATTGAGATTTTTAGACCGAGCATAATCAATTACATCAAGCAAAACTTTTCTGCCTAAACCTTGACCTCTTAAAGAGTCATCAATAGCTATTTCTGCAACATACAAGTCATCTTTTTCAATGTCACATAATACAAAATAATCCAATATATCAACAATTACTAATTTCAATGATTTAAATCTAAAATCATATGGCATTTCAGAAATATATGCCATAATCATTCCTACTAGGCTTCCATCATCATCCAAGATTACTTTAAAGTTATTTCCGACCTTATGTTTTTTCAAATCCCACTCTATTGTTGAAATGGCCTTGTCTTTATTCTTAAACAATAAGTCAAAAGTCCTAAAATCAACATCATAAACATATGTGGCTACTTTATGGGTATCATGAATTTTCGGATCAAAATTTTCATATCTCAAATTAATCACTATTTACGATTGTTAGTGCAAATACGGCGGCACCAAAACCATTATCAATATTTACAACGGCAATTCCAGGAGCACATGATTGAAGCATTGCGTCTAGCGCAACCCTTCCTCCTTCACCAACACCATATCCAACTGATGTTGGAACACCTATGACAGGCACATCAACAAGTCCGGCAACTACTGAAGGCAGCGCACCTTCCATTCCAGCACAAACAATAAATGCTCGAACTCCCTCTTTAACCATATACGCAATTTGTGGGAATAACCTATGAATTCCGGCAACACCAATATCATAAGAGGTTATCGCTTCGCATCCCCCTTCTTCAACAATGACACGGGCTTCTTCAGCAATATTGATATCTGATGTCCCTGCTGTAATTATTCCAATTTTGGCGAGAGTTTCCTTTTCTTTGAGTTCTTTTCTAATGATTAATATTTGAGCCCTTTTATTATATTCATAAATATAAGTATCTTCACCTAAATCTTCTAAAATCTTTTCGTATCTGTTATTAGGCAATTTTGTGATAATTAAATCATCTTCTTTTGTCTGCATATACCTTTTAATAATTAAAATCAAATCATCATAGTCTTTGCTTGGAGAAAAGATTGCTTCTGGAAAACCAGTTCTATCACTTCTTTTGATATCCATCTTGGCAATGTCTTCAAATTCTAAAATACCATTAGCACTGATGAGTTTTTCAGCTTCATCTATATTAAGTTCCCCATTGACTAAACTTTCAAGAATATCTTTCATAATATAATATTTAGGATAAAATTATATAAAATTTAACTTACAATATTATAATTTAATGTATGCATTAAAGATTTTAACTCAAGGAATTGTCCAAGGCGTGGGATTTAGACCATATGTTTACCGGCTTGCCAGTGAACTTAATTTAAAAGGATATGTTAGAAACCTTGGAAATGTTGTTGAAATCATTATTGAAGGGGAAAATACAGGCCTATTCGTTGACAGACTTCCAAAGGAATTGCCCCCTATTGCAAAAATCGATTCTATGGAAGTAAAAACTATCAAAGAAAATAATTATGCTGATTTTGAAATAATTGAAAGCGGAGATTCCTATTCTGGAATTAGTGTAATTCCACCAGATATTGCAATCTGCGATAAATGTCTTGAAGAGATTAGAAATCCCGATGACAGACGTTACAAATATGCATTTAATGCCTGTACTGACTGCGGGCCAAGATTTACAGTAATTGAAAGTGTCCCTTATGATAGGATAAGAACTTCAATGGATGAATTTCCGTTATGTGATGAGTGCCTCATAGAATATAAGGAACCTTTAAACAGACGTTACCATGGAGAAGCGATTTGCTGTGGAGATTGTGGACCCCAAATGGAAATATACGAAGGTCCAAATAAACTTAATGTTGAAAATCCTATAAAATTAGGGGCTGAAAAATTAAAAGAAGGCAAAATTTTAGCCATAAAAGGAATTGGCGGAACACATTTGGTTGTTGATGCCTATAATGATGAAGCTATAAAGGAACTAAGAAAACGCTTGAACAGACCAAATCAGGCTTTTGCAGTAATGTGTAAAGATTTGGAAAGCCTTCAAAAATATGCTCAGCTTACAAAAAAAGAAATTGATACTATCACTTCAAATAAACGACCTATTGTTATTTTGAAGAAAAAAGACAATTATCCATTTCCAGAAAGCCTATCTCCAGGACTTCACAATATTGGCGTGATGTTGCCTTATTCCCCAATGCACTATTTGCTCTTTGATGAAGGAAACATTGATACATACGTTATGACTTCAGCAAACATACCTGGAGAGCCAATGATGATTAAAAATGATGAAATAATCAGCGGAGTTAATGATTATTCATTAGTTCACAATCGCCGAATACTAAATAGATGCGATGACTCAGTTATTCGATTTAGAAATGATGAGCTCTCATTTATCAGAAGATCAAGGGGATACACTCCCGAACCTTACACCATCAATTATGAAGTGAACGACTTAAATGTGCTTGCATTAGGTCCTGAACTTGATGTGACTTTTTCAATTGCCAAGGACAACATTGCATATCCATCACAGCATATTGGAAATACCAATAAACCGAAAACCTTGAAATTCTTAAGAGAAGCAATTGCAAATATGGAAAGAATCACTAAAATTAATGAATTTGATGTGATTGCATGTGATTTGCATCCACATTTCTTCACTACAAGACTTGCTTACGAATTGGCTGAAAAATATGGCGCTGATGTAATGCCGATTCAGCACCATCATGCGCACTCCGTTGCGCTTGCAAATGACAGTGCCATTGAAGAAATGATCGTTATTGCTGCTGACGGAGTGGGTTTTGGAAGTGATGGAACAAGCTGGGGCGGGGAAATACTATACACTGACATTAAGAGCTTTGAAAGAATGGGGCATTTAGAGCCGCAATTAATGCCTGGCGGAGATGTTGCAACAAAATACCCTGCCAGAATGCTTGCAAGCATATTAAAAGATGAAAATCTAATTAAAAATTATTCGGATTACTTTAAATATGGAGAAATGGAAATTAAAAATATTTTCAAACAGATTGATGCAGGAATAAATGTTGGAATTACAACAAGTACCGGAAGAGTTCTTGATTCAATGGCCGTGGCTTTGGAAATCTGTCATGAGCGAACCTATGAAGGAGAATGTTCCATGAAACTTGAATCCGCTGCCTATTATTCAACTAAAGATTTGGAAATACCAGTAATCATTGAAGGCAATACATTAAACACAACTGAGATTTTAAGGCAAGTTGTGAAATTATATCAGAATGGAGAGAAGAAAGCTGATGTTGCAGCCGCCGGACAAAGAGCCGTAGCTAGAGGATTAAGTGAACTTGCCATTAAAGCCTGTGAAAATAAGAATATTCAAAATATCGGTGCTACTGGTGGTGTATTTTACAACGAAGCGATTACAAATACTGTTAAAAATCATATTGAAAGCAATGGTTTTAGTTTTATCCAGCATAAAAATACTTGCGCCGGAGATGGATCTGTATCTTTAGGTCAAGCGATTATTGCAAAAAAAATATGAAGATGGTTTAAAAAAAACCATCTGATAATGGCCAATAGAACTATCTGTTTTTCAAAGTTCTCTCAAGAATATATTCAGCCCTTTCCTTGAGATTATCATATAATCTTATTTGATTTTTCAACTCATCAATAGCTTCAAGTTGCCCATTATCTATTCTTTTTTCAATATCTAATAGCTTAGACCACTCATCACCTGATGGAAGCTGTAATGTATTGAGCATGTCATCTGTGAAATTAACATCAAAAGTATTTCTATTAATTGTAATATGAATATTAACTTCATTTTGCAAATCGTAATATTTACGCGGACGACCTCTCATAATCTTTTTATAAGAAGAATTCAATATTCCTATATCCTCCATAGCACGCAAATGAGCTATAATTGCTTTTTGACCAATATCCAATTCATTTGAGATTTCACTTACGAACATAGGCTCTTCTCTTAAAAGATTTATAATATCTCTTCTAGTCTTACAACCCATTACATCAAGGATGTCTTCTTTATCAATCCCTCCTAATTGGTCATTATAGTTTCCTCTAATTTCTATGTGGCCATTAGAAGAATTGACATTTCTATGATTTTTATCATTTTTTTCAATGTCGTTTGTATTGCTCATGATTATACATTATATCGAAACCTTTATATAACTTTTTGTTACTATAATAATGTAAGAGAAAGATAACTTTTGGTTACTTTAATATTTGGCTCAGAAAAACTCGGAGTAATAACTCTTGATAGATGAACCATTTTCCTATATGTCCATAAATTCCCAAATAACCAATATTAAAGACTAAAAGTTTAAATTCTCGGCAAAGAGTTATTACAACAGTTTTTCAAAAACCCTTGGAAAGGTGCAAATATGACTGACGAAAATAAGAGCGAAACTGAAGTTGAAACTCAAGATATTCAAGAAAAATATGATGAACTTCTTGAAGAGTTAACTCTCAAAGAAGAAGAGTTGGCAAAAGTGAAAGAAGATCTTGAAAAACAAGAAGCTGAAACTCAAGAATATATCTCACTATCACAAAGACTTCAAGCAGATTTCGAAAATTTCAAAAAAATTACTGAAAAAAGAAATAAAGAGCTAATTAAATTCGCAAATGAAAATGTTATAAAAGAGTTTATAGATTGTTATGAAGACTTTGGTAGAGCTTTGGAAATAGAAAATGATGAAGACCTAAGAGAAGGAGTCGAACTCATATACAATAAATTCAAAGATGTTTTAACTAAAGAAGGCGTAGAAGAAATACCTGCAAAAGGTGAAAAATTTGATTTGAACAAACATGAAGCATTAATGGTTCAAGAATCCGAAGATGTTGAAAACGGATACATCATAGAAGAACTGATGAAAGGCTACATGTACAAAGATAAAGTTCTTAAATATTCAAAAGTTATAGTTTGTAAAAAATAACGTTTATTAAATTATATTATTAAAAAAAAATAGGTGATAATTATGTCTGATACTAAAAAAGAAAAAATTATTGGAATTGACTTAGGAACAAGTAACTCCGCAGCATCAGTTCTTGTGGCAGGAAAACCAACCACAATTCCATCTGCTGAAGGAGCAAGTCAATATGGTAAATCATTCCCAAGTTATGTGGCATTTACTGAAGATGGTCAAATGTTAGTGGGTGAACCAGCAAGAAGACAAGCAGTAACCAACCCAGAAAACACTATTAGTGCAATTAAAAGAAGCATGGGTACTGATCACAAAGTTACTGTAAACGGAAAACAATATTCCCCACAAGAAATTTCCGCATTCATCTTACAAAAAATTAAAAAAGATGCCGAATCATTCTTAGGAGAACCTATCCAAAAAGCTGTTATTACCGTACCTGCTTACTTTGACGACAACCAAAGAACTGCAACTAAAGATGCAGGAACAATTGCAGGATTAGATGTTGTAAGACTTGTTAACGAACCAACCGCAGCAAGCTTAGCATACGGTCTTGACAAAGCTGACGATGACGACATGAACATTATGGTTTACGATTTAGGTGGAGGTACCTTAGACGTAACCATTATGGAATTCGGTGGAGGAGTATTTGAAGTAAGATCCACCAGTGGAGATACCCAACTTGGTGGTACTGATATGGACAACATATTAATCAAATACTTGGCTGATGACTTCAAAGCAAAAGAAGGAATCGACTTAATGGATAATGACCAAGCAGTTCAAAGATTAAGAGAAGCTGCTGAAAAAGCAAAAATCGAATTATCCACCACTACCACTACTGAAGTTAACTTACCATTCATTGCAATGGGAAGCGATGGAACTCCTAAAAACTTAATTCACTCCCTTACTAGAGCAAAATTAGAAGAATTAGTTGATCCTATTGTAGAAAAATCAGGTAAACCAATGCAACAAGCATTAGATGATGCTAAAATGAGCAAATCTGAAATTGATAAAATTATTTTAGTTGGTGGACCTACCAGAATGCCAATTGTACAAAAATTTGTTGAAAAATTCATAGGAAAACCAGTTGAACGTGGTATCGACCCAATGGAATGTGTATCTATGGGTGCAGCTATTCAAGGAGGAGTATTAGCTGGTGAAATCAAAGACATCGTTCTTTTAGACGTAACTCCATTATCCTTAGGTATCGAAACCTTAGGTGGAGTATCAACCACATTAATCGAAAGAAACACTACTATTCCTACCAAGAAAAGCCAAATCTTTTCAACTGCTGCAGACAACCAGCCTTCCGTAGACATTAACGTTTTACAAGGGGAAAGAAAAATGGCTGCTGACAACACTTCACTTGGACGTTTCCAACTTGTAGGTATTCCACCTGCACCAAGAGGCATTCCACAAATTGAAGTAACTTTCGATATTGATGCAAACGGTATTATCAATGTAACTGCTAAAGACAAAGGAACTGGTAAAGAACAAGCAATTACCATTACTTCATCAACCAAATTATCCGACGAAGAAATCGAACAAAAAATCAAAGAAGCAGAAATGAATGCCGAAGCAGATGCAAAAAGACAAGAAGAAATCGAAATTAGAAATAATGCAGACTCCTTAATTTATACTTCAGAAAAAACCTTAGATGAACTCAAAGATAAAGTATCTGAAGACGAAAAAACAAAAGTCGAAGGACTTGTGACTGAATTAAGAGAACTTATAGCTGGCGATGACGTTGATGCCATTAAAGCAAAGTCTGATGAATTATCCAATGTAATCCAAGAAATTGGTGCTAAAATTTATCAACAAGCACAAGCTGAGGCTCAAGCTCAACAACAAGCTGGAGCAGATCCAAATGCTGGTGCTCAAGACAATGATGATGACACAATTGATGCAGACTATGAAGTAAAAGACGATTAGATTAAATAATTAAGTTTTATTACATTGTTAGGCATATAACAAATTAGAATCAGAATCAATCAATAAACTAACAATAGATAAAACTATTATTTTTTCTATCTATTTTTTTAATAAATTATTTAGGTGAACAAATGGCAGACAAGCGTGATTATTATGAAGTTCTTGGAGTAGATAAATCTGCTGATGAAAAGACAATCAAAAAAGCTTATCGTACTCTTGCTAGAAAATACCATCCTGATGTTTGTGATGAACCCGATGCAGAAGATAAGTTTAAAGAGGTTAGTGAAGCTTATGCTGTCTTGTCCGATGCTGAAAAACGTGAAAGATACGATAAATTTGGTCATGCTGGAATGGACGGATTTACTGCAGAAGACTTCTACCAAAATGTCAACTTTGAAGATATCTTCCAAGGATTTGATATTGGAAACATATTCGATATCTTTGGTTTTGGTGGAGGAAGTCGCAGCCGTGGTAGAACCGGCCCTCAAAGAGGTTCAGATATTTATACTGAAGTACCGATTACTTTAGAAGAAGCATTCAACGGATGCGAAAAAGAGATAAAAATTACAAGAAGCGAACTATGCCCAACATGTCATGGATCCAAATCCAAACCGGGATCCGAACCTGAAACATGTAAAGTATGTGGCGGTACAGGGCAAATCAAAGAAGTCAGCAATACATTTTTAGGCCAGATGGTCAATGTAAGACCCTGCAGAGAATGTGGCGGGACCGGTAAGATTATCACAGATCCATGTGAAGAATGTCATGGTAGAGGCAGTATAAGAAAATCTAAAACAATTAAGATTGAAATTCCTGAAGGAGTCAATGAAGGAAACCACTTGAGAGTTTCAGGTGAGGGAAACTGTGGTGAATCCGCAGGACTTGAAGGAGATTTAATTGTTACAGTACATGTGAAAAAACACAAAAAATTCGTTCGCGAAGGAGATCATTTATACTTAGACCAACAAATTAGTTTCCCTCAAGCAGCACTTGGGGATTTAATTAGCATTCCTACAATTGAAGGAAAAGAAGTTGAGTTTAAAATTACTCCTGGAACACAAAGCGAAACAGTTTATAAATTAAGAGGTCAAGGAATGAACTCTGTTAGACATAATGGTAGAGGAAATCTTTATGTGACTGTTAAAGTTGTTGTTCCTAAGAAATTAAATCAAAAACAAAAAGACTTGCTTAATGAATTCGCCGAAGTGAGCGGTGATGAAATTAAACATGTTGAAAAAGGTCTTTTCGACAGAGTCAAAGATGCAATGAAGTAGGTTAGTGTTTACTAATTTACTTTCCCACTATTTTTTTCAGATTATTTTTTTTATAAAATTAAAAATATGGACTGAATGTTACATATCAAATAATTAAATACTTCTTAAATTAAACCTAAGGTTATTATAAAATTCATTTAAATAATATAACGCTTATTAAAAATTAAGACAATATAGTTTAAAAATAGTAAATTTAAATTTAGTTATCTATATGAAAAAATAAAAAAAGAATAGAGATTTAAAATCTCTATGTAATTTTAACTGTAATTTTTTTGCTTGATGCACTATATGTGTCGTCGCCCGCAAAATCGATTGATGCAGTATATGTGCCCCTAGTAGTTAACTTGATGGTAAATGTTGCAACACCTTTATCATTGGTTTTTGCAGTGTATGATTGACCATTGATTTTTAAGGTCACCGGTTTACCTGGTCTAAGGTAAATCTTACCATCGTACGGATTTTTAACAGTGTTTAAAGTAACACTTATAGTTTTTGTAGCTGATGCACTGAATGTTCTATCAGATGCAGTTATTGTTATAGGTTTTTTAGTCACTGTTAATTTTGTGGAAGCCAATGCTGCAGGATTATATGTGTCATCACCGCTGAATGATAACGCATATGTGTAGGTATTAGCAGCCGCTAAGTTAATTTGTAGACCAATCCTACCTTGAGAATCTGATGTTTCATTGTAGATTGCTCCATTTATAGCAATTTGAACAGTCCTTCCAACAACTGGTTTGTCATTGCTGTCTTTTAATATTGCATAGAAATATGCGCCGCGCTCATTGACAACCCAATAATCATTTGCAAGACGGCTGAATTCAGCATCAACAATTATTTTGGTATCTTTTTTGCTTGAATCAATATTGCTTGTGGAAATTACTTGTTTCGCCAGATAATCTGCATAATCACCAACAATGTTTAATGCTCCATCATCCGCTAGTTTTGGCGGAGCAGATCCAACGCCCACACCACTTAAAGCTTTATTTTGAGCAGGATTGTTTGAAATTGTTATTACAATGTTTTTGCTTGTTGGTTGATAAATGTTATAAACATTATCACCATCATACCTAATTGTTGCAGTATAAGTTCCGGCTTTATTAATTTGGATATTGAAGTTAGCAACACCCTTGTCGTTTGTTTTTGCAGTATAAGTTTTTCCGTTGACATTTAGAGTCAATGTTTTTCCGCTTCTTAAATACATTTTTCCATCATATGGATTTTTAATAGTGCTTAAAGCAACAGTGACTGTTTTTGTTGAAGCAGATGTTTTAAATGCCATATTGTTTGCAATTATGCTTGTTGGCTTTTTGACAACAGTCAATTTGGAAGATGCGACTAAAGACGCCTTATAGTCTTCATCACCTTGGAAGAACATTGCATAAGTGTAGGTATTAGAAGCCGCTAAGTTGATTGCTAGGCCAATTTTACCATTATTATCAGTTGTGACATTATAATAAGCACCATTAATTGCAATCTGCACAGTTTTACCGCTTAACGGATTGCCATTCTCATCATACAAAGTACCATAGAAATTTGTACCGCGCTCATCGACACCCCAATAATCATTAGAATATCTGGAAAATGTAGTTGCCGCTACAATAACAGTTCCTAAAACATTTTTAGGAACTTCCAATGTGGAAACACCGCTGCCTGCATTATAATAACTAAATTTCTTTACTTGTGCAGTTATTGTATGATTGCCCACATTTAATGAAGTAGGAACAGCATAACTGATTGTTGCAACACCTGCATTATTGGATGTTGCAGAACCTATTTTTGTAGATTTTCCAGCAGAGTTCACACGATAAAAGTCAACATTTGCACTTTTTATAGGTTTTCCAAGTTCATCTAAAACGGTTGCAGTAATCTTGCCAGTACTTCCCTGACGAATGGAAGCAGGTTCAAGATTGACTGCAATATTTGATTTAACAATAGTAACTATTAATTCATAAGTGGAAACCTTATAATTATCTTTAAATAATTTTGCAGAAAATACATATTGAGCAGGAACATAAGATTCATCAAATGTATATTTTGCACTTGCAATTCCTTTCTTAAGTTTGGATTGGAAAAATTCGATACCGTCAACATCATAGAATTTTACAACACCAATATTAGAGTTTATATTGAATGCAAGTGAAAATTCTGCAGTGCCCAAATAAGGAACAGTAATCTCATCATATTCTGCAGTGAGAACATATCTATAATTATCCTGAACAACATTTCCATCAGAATTGTTAACTCCCTTGTTTCCGCTTCCGTTTTGTGAATGTAAGTAATTATCAATAATTATATTGTTAATAGTCTCATCATCAAGTAAAACGGCAAATCCTTTTTTGGAGTAAACTTCATTATCTGCAATATAATTGTTAGTGGAATTAGCTATTAAATAAATTCCTGCATTGCCTATGGATAGTGAATCTAAAATTTTAACAGTGACATTTTTACCACTGCCCCTAGAATTAATTATATTGTTTGAAATATTATTGTTATTACCGTTAGCAAATAATACTCCATAGACCTGTTTACCGACAGCCTCTATTGTATTATTTAAAATAACATTATCATTTGAAGAATATCCTTCAATTCCATAAATGACTTGTGAATTTAAAGTCAAGTTGTTATTCTTAGCTGTTGACTTTTGAGACATTTCAAAGTAGATACCATATGCACAAGCACTGCCTGATTCAATATTTATAACATTATTTTCAATTAAAGTATCTTCAGACTCGTCTCCGATAATTATACCTTCAACACAGTAAACTCCTTTAAGAGTCAATTCGTTTCCGATGAATTTATTATTGGTAGCACCTTGACCTTCAGGAGCACTATGACCAGTATTGTAACCCAATACACCCATTCCATAAATATAATTATCCTTACCGGATACTGAAACATTGTTCTGTGAAATAGTATTGTTATGGCAGTTGAAGTACAAATCAATTCCTACAATTGAATTTGTAGAAGCTCCATTGCCTGTAGTTGGCTGTTTTTTTGATAATTTTGATGTGACAGTTACCGTATTTTTATTAACAACATTATTAGATGAGTATAATAATAAAATTCCATAAGTTTGATAAATTTCAGAAACGACATGAGCACCGTTTACCTGATTGTTATTGCCGTCAACACAATAAGTTTTACCGTCAACACAAACTTCATTACCGTCAAAGCAATAAGTCTTACCATCAATACAGACCGTATTGCCATCAACACAGTAGGTCACACCATCAATACAGACAGTATTACCATCAAGACAATAAGTCACACCATCAATACAGACCTCATTACCGTCTAAACAGAATATATTACCATCAATACAGACCTCATTACCGTCAATACAAACATTAATCTCGTTGCAATCAAGACAATAAGTCTTGCCATCAATACAAATCTCATTGCCATCAACACAATAAGTCTTACCATCAATACAGACAGTATTACCATCAAGACAATAACGGACACCATTTATGAAAAGTTCATTGCCATCAACACAATAAGTTTTACCATCAATGCAGACCTCATTAGCGTCAAGACATTTTTCAGGCCTAAAGTTATAGACATCTCCTGTACCTTTAGTGTTTATGACATTATTTTCGAACTTACAATCTTCACAACCATATGCAAGTAATGTAAAAGTCAGATAATCACCTTCAGAGTACAATACGTTGTTTAATACTTCAACATTAGTTGAATCTAAAACATATATTGCATAAGA
>CAJGDA010000028.1 GCA_904501935.1 uncultured Methanobrevibacter sp.
GAAGTTGGAGAATTTCCAACCACCGAGAGGTTCTGTAGTTTGTGAAGGGAAACCTCTTTGTGCAGCTTCGTCATCCCAGTCAGGAGTAATAGCTGGTACAATTACACGGTCACCAGGTTTGAATTTTTTAACTAAACTACCAACTTCAACAACTTCACCAACAGCTTCGTGACCTAAAATCATGTCTTTTCTGTCACCGATAGCACCTTCCCATACGGTGTGAATATCGGAAGTACATGGAGATACACAAGTTGGTTTAATAATTGCGTCCATTGGTCCACATTCAGGGACTTCTTTTTCTACCCAGCCAATTTCGTTGAGTCTTTTCATTGCAAATCCTTTAAAAGTTGCCATTTTTGTCACCTCTAAATGAGTCATACATTTAAAATTAACATATAAAAAAAATATGTTAAAATTAAATTCTGACCTGATTAAATATATGGTGAATAATATTTATAAATCTTTTTATTTGATGAAATGAAATTATCAATATTCAAAAATGTTTAATTATATCAAGTCAATTTTAACAATTAGTGAATTATATTCAATTCATGTTTATTTCATTAACTCTATATGAATATTATTTCATAACGTATGATTCCATATTAAAATCCATATTAGATAATTAAACTTACAAAGTTACGTTCTTTATAGAAATAGGCCAATAAGAAAAATATGAAAAATCAATATTACTTTTAAAAAAAATAATGAAAATTGTAAATTCCAAAAAAGCATAATGTTGTTAAAAACAACATTTAAATATTAACAAAATACTAATAAAAAAAATAAGGAGGGAAATTATTATGACTTACAAAACTAAATTCGGTTTTGGATGTATGCGGCTTCCAATTATTGATGAAAAAAATCCAGCATCAATAAATCAAGATTTATTTAACGAAATGGTTGACATTTACATGAAAAAAGGTTTTAATTACTTTGATACTTCATATGCATATCATAATGGAATGAGCGAAATAGCAATAAGAAAAGCAGTTGTTGAAAGATATCCGCGAAAATCATTTAAAATATGCGACAAGATGCCTACATGGGCATTAACATCTGATGAAGATAACGACAAATTCGTGAATGAAATGCTTGAACGGCTTGGAACTGATTATTTTGATGTGTTTTTAATACATAATATTAATGGTCCTTGGCTCAAAAATGCAAAAAATGCCAATACATTTGAGTATATTAAAAAAATGAAAGAAAACGGCACCGCTCACAAAATCGGAATTAGTTTCCATGAAAAATCAGAACTATTGAAAGAAGTTCTTGAAGAGTATGGGGACATCCTCGATGTTGTCCAGCTAGAACTTAACTATCTTGATTGGGAAGATCCTTCAATCGAATCACACAAATGTTATGATTTATGTGTAGAGCACGGCCTTGATGTTTATGTTATGGAACCTTTAAAAGGAGGAGTTATCGTAAATCCTTCTGATGAAATTAAAAACGAATTTAAAGACTTCAATCCTGATAAATCAATAGCAAGTTTTGCAATAAGATTTTGCGCATCACTTGAACATGTTAAAATCGTTTTAAGTGGAATGAGT
Source organism: uncultured Methanobrevibacter sp. (assembly GCA_904501935.1). GTDB lineage: Archaea > Methanobacteriota > Methanobacteria > Methanobacteriales > Methanobacteriaceae > Methanocatella. Next base: position 1,557 of record CAJGDA010000028.1, read on the forward strand.
AAAATGGACGATTTAATCGACAACTGCAAAACATATGAGAATTTTGAGATATTGACTGACGAAGAAGGTCTATTTTTAGAAAATATGGCTATAAAGCTTAAAGAAAACCTTGCAGTTGCATGCAGTGAATGCGGATACTGCCTTGATGCATGTCCCGAAATGATTCCTATTCAAGAATATTTCAATTTGTACAATACAAGTAAAAACCAACCAGAATCCAATATCTACAAATTATACTTTGATAAGCTGGCAGATGAAAAAGTTCCGGCTAGCGAATGCACATACTGCGGCACATGTCTTGACTATTGTACACAACAAATAGATATTCCGGAAGAATTAGAAAATGTATGCAAGCATTTTGAGGAAGGTTTCAGCCCTTATCAAAGTTTCTCTTAAGAAACTCTCATCCTCAATTCCCTAACCATTTCACCATTTTTATTTATTTTGACGGCTTTTCTGTAATATTCAACAGCTTTTGGGAAAAAACCGGAGCGATAATAAATTAAACCCATTAAAGCAAGCGCCTCCGAATGTTTATCATCAAAATCTAAAATCTGTTCTAGAATTTCTGATGCTGTTTCCAAGTCATCCTGCTCATATAAATCATAAGCTTCCTCATATAACGATTCGACATCACCTAAAGAACTAGACTTGTGTCTTGCAGGATTGTCCGTTAGTAAGGTTTCCAGTTCATTTGCAATTTCATTTGATTTGTCAACAGCAAGTGTTTTTTTAACAAATAACAATGCAATATCCCTTTGGTCTTGATTATATAATATTTGAGCCATCAATGCCAATGCATCAACATGTTTTTTGTCATTTCCTAAAATTGAATTCAGGATATCTTTAGATGCTGAAAAATCACCTTTTTCATACAATTCCAAAGCTTCATCATATTCATCTCTTTCAACTACTTCGACAATGATTTCCTCTTTTTCACCTGAAATATCGTTAGAGATTAATTTTTTCATATACTCCAAAATATACTTAGTGGCACCTTTGTGAAGTGGCTTGTTATCATTTCCACATTTCGGTGAATAAATACAAGCCGGACAACCTTTCTTACATTGGCAGTTATTCAATAGATCAATAGTTGAATCCAGCAAATCAACAAATACGTCAACTGCCTTTTCACAAATTCCGATTCCACCTTCATAACCATCATAAATAAATATTGTAGCTTCTTGAGTGTCATCATGATAATTTGTTGATACACCACCAATATCAAATCTGTCGCACATCGTATGGAGTGGGAACAGGCCAATTAAAGCATGTTCTGCACCATGAAGACCTCCAGCAAAGACCTCTTCTTCATTTGGAAACATGCTCTCAAGAGTATCCTTAACGTTTTTAGGAATGGTAAACCACAATCCCTTTGTATTGAATTTCAGTGGAGGCAAATCTAGAGGATATGTTCCAATTGGTTTTGAAAAGTGCATTTTTTTATACTTGAAGTAGTCTTCTATTACCGTAAGCTCTCCAAAATGAATTGTCAGATTGCCATATTTCGTTTTGGATAGTTTCTTTTTAACGTTAATCTCAGTCTTGTTTAAAACCATTGTATGATAATCCACGGTCTTTTGAGAAACATTTACATATCCTCGTGTCAAATTAACGCTATTTACAACATAGGTATCTCCTTTGTTAATTAAAATAGCCCCTTCATGAGCTTCCCTATAAACTTGTGAACGCTCCATAGTCTCTAAAAGCCTTCCATTATTCATCACTTTAAACTCTTCTGAAGAAATCTGATCTAAAGAATGGTCCATTGCAGGATTGTCATCATAAGGATACATAAAGTCTCCGCGATGATTTTCAAACAAATCTTTTTTAGAAACCAATTCATCTACAAGATTCTGAGAAATGCCGAAGTATTTTTCCGCCTCGCCTCTCTTTAAAGGTATTTCTTTTGCAGCACATAACAAATGAGCTTCCTGCAATATTGGATTTGACAAATCGATAATTGCATTTTCATGAGGCTTGTCAAAGAAGAACTTTGGATTATTCATGAAATACTGATCAAGTTGGTTTTCAAAAGCAATTAAAATAGCTAAGGATTTTTGATTACTCCTGCCTGCTCTTCCGGATTGCTGCCAAGTAGAAATCATTGTTCCAGGATATCCTGAAATAATAACTGCATCAAGGGAACCTATATTAATACCCAGTTCCAATGCATTTGTACAAGTAACACCTAAATATTTGCCGCTTTTAAGACCATTTTCTATTTCACGCCTCTCTTGAGGTTGGTATCCTGCTCGATAAGCTGCAATTCTATGAGCCAATTTCCCTTTAACCTGAGTCATATCCTTTTTGGCCCACATTGCAATAAGTTCTGTCGTTTTTCTTGAAACCGTAAAGCATAATGTTTGAATTCCCTTAAGCATCATATACATAAAAATATTTTCAGTTTCCATATGTACTGATGGGGCATTTTGAGTGTATGCTCTGTTTCTTACATAATTTTTAAAAGGATTATATAAAATAAAGTCTTTTTCACCGCTAGGGGATGTATCATCATCGATTAAAACAAATTCTTCGCCAGTCAATCTGTTGGCTAGCTCCAGAGGATTTGCAAGTGTTGCCGAGGATAGGATAAACTGGGGATAAGAACCATAAAAATTAGCTATTCTTTTAAGTCTTTTAATTAGGAATGCGACATTTGAACCAAATACTCCTTTATAGTAATGAGCTTCATCAATTACAATATATCTAAGGTTTTTATAAAACCTCTCCCATTGATGGTGCCATGACAATATTAAATGCAATTGATATGGATTTGTTAAAACTAACCTTGACTTTTCACGAATTCCTTTCTTATCTCCTCTTGGAGTATCACCATCATAAGTTCTAGGCATGATGGATATTTCAAGCTGTTCTTCAAGGTTTTCCAAAACGTGCAACTGGTCATTTGACAGTGCTTTTGCAGGGTAGATATAAAGAGCAGTAGCATCCGAATCATCAATCATCGTTTCCATAATCGGCAAATTAAAAGCTAAGGTTTTACCTGAAGCGGTTGGAGTTGTGATGATTACATTTTCGCCATTTTTAATAGCTTCATATGTCTCAGCCTGATGTTTGTATAACTTTACATCCTTTGAATCCAAATAATCAATAATCTTTTCATCTAAATTATCAACTTTTTTAAAACTTGCTTTTTTAGCTGGTATTGTTTCAATATGGGCGATGTTTTCCCTATATCTCACATCATTTTTAAACATATCAATATTGTTGGCATCAGACATAATATCAGCTAAAATTAAAATTAACAATAATACTTTGGGTTAAATACTATTTAAAATATTCGTGAATTTAAAAACTAGTAAGTTAGAAACAAAAAAATGTCTCTAACTTATATATGCATATTATGGAAGAATATCTCCCATATGCTTAATTTTATTTTTATGATATAAAATTATTTTCTAAAGTATAATCCGAATAGATAATAAAAAAAATAATGGATAGTTTTCAAATGCTCTCTCCATTTATTTATAAGTAACCTCTTTACATAAATTAAATCATATAAAATTAGAGGGAAAAAATGATTTCATATGAAGAATTTGAGGATATTGTAGTGAATATACTTGAAAGAGATATTTCTTCAAATAAAGATCAAAAAAACGCCATACTGTCTCCATGTGACAAATCCCTTTTCATTGTAGCAGGACCTGGTTCTGGAAAAACAACCGTGATGGTCATTAAAATCCTTAAATACATTTTTGTTGATGATATTGAACCGAATTCAATAATAGCTACAACATTTACAAGAAAAGCAGCAGATGAGTTATACTCAAGAATATTGGGTTGGGGAGATGAAATAAAAAATCACCTGCTCAACAATATTGACGAAGAAAACTTTGACAATATTTTAAAAATCGACAGAATAGATTTCAATCAAATTAAAATAGGTACAACTGACAGCATTGCTGAAGAACTGCTTAGAGATTATAAAAAACCTGGAGAAAACCAAGCCATTGTTATTGAAGATTTTGTTGCAAACTCTGCAATGATTAAAATCATTATTGAAGATAAAAAATATCTGAATAAAGAATTAGTCAAATACCTGAAAGAATTAAGCGGAAAAACTAAACTCGATGAACCATCAAAAATGAGTGAAATACTCATTGAAATTAAAAACAGAATCTATTATGATCAAGTAAACTTTAAGGAACTTTATAATAAAACTCAAGAAGGAAGCGGAGTTCGCATTGCCCTTGATTGTATAAGAAAATATGAAGAAACTCTTAATAACAGAAATACAATTGATTTTGCAATGCTTGAATCACAATTTTTAGAAAAATTAAAGAATGGCGAACTGGATTCATTCTTAGATGAAATAAAAATTGTCCTAATCGATGAATACCAAGACACCAATTTAATTCAAGAGGATATCTACTTTACAATTGCAAAATCAGCACTGGAAAATAATGGAAATATTACCGTTGTAGGAGATGACGACCAATCTTTATACCGTTTTAGAGGTGCAACCGTAGATTTATTCACCAATTATCAAGAACGTATCAAAGAAAGATTAGGAATTGATGTTGAAGAAATCAATTTAAGAACCAATTACCGTTCAACTGAAAATATTATAGAACATTGCAATCAATTTGCAGAGCTTGACGGGGAATACCAGCATGCTCGTGTTGAAAACAAACCTAAAATCATTGCACCTGACTTTGATAAAGATAAGATGCCCATATTGGGAATGTTTAGAAATAATCCTGAAATGCTTGCAAGAGATTTGTCTTTATTAATTAACAAACTAATCAACAAAGGAGAATGTGAATTAAAAGTCCTGCAAGTATTAAACAGGGAATACTATGAAAAAGTCAATGGCACTGTTGATATTGCGAAATTGCAGCAAATCAGAAGTGAAAATCTAAAAGCCGGTAAGGAAATGGATAAAATAACGCTTAAATTGGACAGCGATTATGGGACAGCTTCAGACATTGCAATTCTTTCATATTCCCCAAAGGAAATGCAATACGGCAACCGTTCATTCCTACATTATCTAAGAAAAAATCTAAAAAGACTTAAGAATCCAATTGAGGTATTTAACCCAAGGGGAATTGACCTCCAAGATATTGATGTTGTTGGAGTGTTCTGCGGTTTAATTCTTGAATGTATCGATCCTGAAGCCAGTTTTCAAAAGTCAGATAAGACAATACCCAACCTTGCAAAAAGAAACATGATGCGTTGGAGGCTAAAAGCTAAAGAATTCATTAAGTTAAACCCCAAACCTCACGAACCGATTGCATTATCCCAATTTGTAACTCATTGGCAGCTAAGAAAACCGTTAGGTTATGATGAATGGCCAAAAACAGCAAGTTTAATGGAACTTGCATATAAAATAACAACTTGGATTGAAGAGCTGCAGGATGATGTTGAGGGGATAGTATATCTGGAAGCTATTACCAAATCAATTACCCAAACAGGATTTTTCAATGATTATCACTCAAATATTTCATTTATAAATCCAAATCAAGAAAGGGCATCTGTTCTTGAAGCAATTTGGAATATTTTCATACCTCTTTCAACCGGAGGGGTAAGCATTGATGAATCACTTCTTGAAACCCTGCCTGATAATAGGGTGAATATTCTATCAATTCACCAATCAAAAGGATTGGAATTTCCACTTGTCATAGTTGATGTGGGCTCCAGATTTAAAACAAATGACATCCGAACCCAAAGACTGAGATTTCCAAAAACTCTAGAAGACAAAATTACAATTGAAGATAGTGTAAGGCAATATAGTTGCCTTGGAAAAAGCGACAGAAGTGAAAAGGACCGTTCATTTGATGATTTGACAAGACTTTATTTTGTTGCATTCTCAAGAGCTGAAAGCGTTTTATTACTGATTGGCCTTAATTCCGCTATAGAAGGTTATAACAAGAAAAATGATCACTTTGATATCCCAAATGTAGCGCTTGGATGGAGTAGGGACGAAAAATATGTTGGATTTAATGAGATATACCTGATTTAGGAAGTGTTAATGTGAAATTACCTGCAAGATCAAAATCATATATGATTCCAGAATACAGCTTAACTGGAGATTTGCTGTCATTTTTAACATGCAATTTACAGTACAGATATCAGAATAAAGGAACCCTGCCACCTTCAAAACCTGTTCAAAGATGGTTTGGAGAGTTTATTCATGGAGTTCTTGAAGAAGCTTATATTCAATGGAAACAAGAAAACACACAATTTCCTTGGGATTGGAAAGAAGACATTAGGCCAATTGAAGATAGAATTGATTTAAGACTTCAAGTTAGAGGCCTTTATCCTCACGATGAAGACTTATTCTTTAGCATCTTAAATCAACCCGATAAAGATTTGACTATCGATGATTTAAACGAACATGACCATAAAAAATTAGCCAGCGCAAGAGCTGAAAAAGCAATTAACATATGGGGGAAATACTTATTCCCATTAATTGATTCATCAGAGCTCTTAATTAAGGGCGTTCGCCAAATGCCAAACTACGATGAAAACATAAGCAGGTCAAACTATTATGGAATTAACGGCGTAGTCGATGTTTTAACATCAATGAAGATTAATAAAAACCTAAAGCAGAGCACTTTAGACAATTACAATAATATGATTATTGAATTTCTAAAAAAAGATCCTGATTTTCAAAAAAGGATATCCCAGTATAATGAAGGAGATGATTATGAAATTATCATTGACTACAAAGGCATGAAAAGGCCACCGATTAAAATGATTGACTTAAAAGCTGAAGATAAATGGGAAAACCACAAACAGCAAATATTAACCTATTCATGGCTTAGGTCTAAACAAGAGGATGCAAAGCCAATTGTAGCGGGAATTATCTTTTATTTAAATGAACTCGTTCCTTCAAAAGAAGACTTGGTTCTGATAAAAGATGAAATAAACAATGATTTAACAGACGTTGGAAAAGAATATCAAAGTGATGTTGACTTAATCAATAAATGGGAAGAGGAAGATAAAGCTCCTGATTTAAGCGATGATTTTAAGATAGACCGATCAATTAGAATCATCAATGTTGATGAAGAAGAGCAAGTCAATGCCCTTTTAAAATTCGATAATGTTGTTGCGAATATTGAAAACTCATTGATTAAAGAAATGAAAGGGTGTAAAATTCAAGAGGCTTGGAAAGCAGATTCTGACGAAAGAACCTGCAGTGCTTGCGATTTTAGGACTTTTTGTAAAAATAACAGTGTTAAAACAAAAGACTTTAAAATTCCATAGAACAATATAATAATAGGCGATTTTATGACTAATTTAGAAACAAACAAAAAATACTGCGAAATAATTGAAAGTAAAATCAAACTTGATGCAAAGCCAGTTGCAATGAAATTAATCAAAACCGAAGATGACCTTCCAGAAGGTTTTGACTTGATTGATGAAAAAATCAGACATTGTGAAATGGTTAGGAAAGCATCTTTAGGAGCTAAATTCTACTCCACAATTGAAGAACAAATGTGTTTAGGTGGAGCAGGAGCTATAGGACTTAGAGAAATGCCTGAAAAATTGGCTAATGGTGAAAAATATTTCTCATTAGGCAGATTCCAAGATTTGGAAACTGCTAAAAATTTAACCAGCAAACTTTCAATAATTAAAGACATTAACTGGGGAATGATTTATGCTCCTTTAGACGAAGCTGATTTTGAAGCAGATGTTATTCAAGTAATCACAGAACCTGTTGGCGGAATGAAACTTGCTCAAAGTATCGTTTACAAAACCGGTGAAAAAATCGAACCTTCATTTGCAGGAATTCAATCATTATGCGGAGATGCATTTGCAAACCCTTACATTTCAGAAGGAGTTAACTTCACTTTAGGTTGTGATGGATCTAGAAAAGCAGCTGACATTAAAGACAATGAAATGACCGTAGGTATTAGCAAAGCTAAAATCGAAGAAGTTATTTCAGGTTTAGAATCAATCTAAGAGTTTTAAATAATCATCATAATAGTTAATATTTAATAACTCTTTTTCATTTTTTTCTTTTACACCATAAAAAGTATAGCCATCAGCAAAAATCTTTCTTAAAATAGGATTTAGATTATCATCTTCATTTTCCAAATATTTCATTAAATTAATACGCGGTGCTACAAAAGGCATCCCTAATCCTTCAGCAGTATCCAATATGCCTGTTTTTCTTCTCCTTAAAATGGATATTGCTCTGTAGGGATTATCACATTTTCCAATTACATCAATCATTTTATTGAAAGTTTCAGTCGATACGGTCGGCTGGTCAGCTGTAATGCATAATGCAAAATCGGAACTGACATTCGAAAGACCATTGTAAAGTGATACTGATAAACCTACATCAACTGGATTGTTAATAATAAATTTAACATGACCTTTATAATTATCAAATATAGCTTCTTTTATTTCACTTGCATAATGGCCAAGCACCACAATACATTCATCTACATTCGCAGATAAAGCATTGTCTATAGTAGTCTCTATGACAGTTTTATCCTTAAAAGGCAAAATTAGTTTGTTTTTTAATTCAATGTTTCGAGAAATCTGATCTTTTCTCATTCTGGAGTTTTTTCCAGCTGCAGTAATAATAGTTGAAATTTTCATAAAAAAAAAGAAAAAAAGATTATATTCACTCATTTGGAATATATCTTATAACTTGACAGTAGATACCCATACCAGTACCTGATCCTTCAGTCCACATAATTAACTTTACAGGATAATCATGGTTATTGGTAACAGTAATATCATTTGCTGGATTGAATCCGAACATAACTGCATTTTCGTCCCAACTCATACCAACAGGTAAATCAAATCCTTCTGCTGTAACTGCAGCTCTTAAAGCTCTTGCCGGTGGACATACACCATGTGCCGCACTTCCTCCTGGAGCTTCTGCATCAGAAGCTGATTCGAAGTAGACATAATCTTTACCACTGGAAGTGGAATTAGGTGGGATAATAGTTCCGTTCCATGCTTCAACAAATTGTATTGTATTGATTTCTCTAAGTCCATCACCATATTCAGGGTGGGAACCTAAAGTAGTACCATAAACTTCACCAGCTTGAGGTGTGTAATTTCCAGAGTACAAAAGAATTGGAGAACCTGTAGGATATTCAGCTGCATAATCCACAACATCTTGACCAAAAATCAATGGAACATCAGCGGAACTAATATTATTTCTTCCATCAGAAAATCCAGACATTCCTTTCTCTAATGTAAATGTTGAACCAACTTGGGCATCATAGTTGTACCAGCTTCTAAGTGTTTCATTATTATAATAATCATTGCTGTAATTTAGATTTTTAATCTCATCCGCAGGTACAGATTTAACTACAGTACCATTTTCCACAACATCAACACCTTTTTCTGTTTTCTCCAACCATTTATATGGAGCACTGTATCCCCATACATAATGATCAGGTCCTTTAACAGCTAATTTATCCCCTTCAAAAGTCAAATAACCTGGCCCTTCAATATCAACAACATTACCATAAGAGTCTATACCTTCACTAGAAATAGTGGAAAAATCAAACGGCACAATACCGGTAGACAGGGACATTACAATACCTTGAATATCCAATGCCGCCAATTGATGCAACAAGAATCCACCATTAGAAATTAATGGAAGTTCAATTGGATTATTTTTACCTAAAATAGATTGATTTTCAAACATGGATTGACCAATAGGAAGGTCATATTCATCTGAAATGGATTGAGCAGTATATGGAGAGCCATTGACAAAACTAAATGCAACAAATAGTATACATAAAAATAATAACGCTATAAATATAGTGATAGAAATCTTTCTCCAACTTTTACTCATTTTATACACCCATACAATATTAAGTATAATTTTTATTAATCTAATATAAAAACATTATCATATTATAATAAATTTTGTGAAATTAATTTAATTCTTTCTTGAATTTCAATAATTTTGTCTTGACCATTACCACCTATCAGAATAGCCTCCTCATGAGAATATTCTGCAACTAATTCAATAATCTCATCAAGCGAATGAACAGTGATAATGTTACCCATATAACCTAATGAGTTTAACCTGTAAATTGCAATATCTAACGTATCATCCAAACCAGGGAAGAGAACTATTACCTCAGGGTTATACTTTGCAGCAACATCCAAAATATCCAATCTATGTATCTCATTATGGCGAGGTGTTCCAATAAATATTGCATAAAAATCTTTTTCAGATAAAACAGAAGCTAAAGCATCTGAATTATCAGTTTTTCCAATATAAACGGATGCATCATTAATTTTATATACATCCAAACGACCTTCAACTGCGTTAAACTCCGCAAGAGTTGACCTGATAACATCTTTAGGTACTTTAAGTTCTTTTGTAATCGCAGTTGCGAGGCCTGCATTAAGCAAATTAAACTTGCCGAATAGTTTAAGATCATCTTGATATTCAAAATAAGGAATTGTTTTAGCCGCAGCTTCTTTAAAATCCGAATTGAAATCCTGATTGAAAGCAGTGAATATAGTTTTATTTGAAAAAAATCTTACTAACGAATTCTTATAATTTGCAATGGTTTTGTGAACATCCATATGGTCATTGCCTATATTAGTAAGGCCAATCATGTCAAAATCAAAACAATATCTGCAAAAATCAAGAGTCATGTCACACACTTCAACAAGCAATATGTCACAATCACTATCATTAGCCTCAAGAATTAAATCATAATAACCTGAGAATCCCCCACCACCATTGCCGCCGACTAAAACCTTTTTGCCGGCATTTTCCAAGATTTCTTTTATCATGTGCACAGTGGTAGTTTTTCCATTAGTTCCTGTTATTCCAATTGTGAAAATATCTTTGTGTTTAGATACAACATCACTCAATAATTGTCCATTTTCCAATAATTTTGTAGCAAATGCTCCACCATACATGCTTGGGCTAATTGCAACTGCATCACATTGTTCAACTGCATAAGGATTAGTAAATCCCAAATCAACAGTTATTTTTTCCCCAACTATGGAAACGGTTTGTTTCTCATCAATGATATCAAGTGATAACATTGGCAAATCCAAACCTGACAAATCGACATTGATATTCAAATCAGTTGCATAAACCTCCCATCCATGCTTTAAAAGAGAGTTTACCGCTTTTTTTCCTTCTACACCTAATCCAATTACTGCTGCTTTCATAAAAAATAATTCCTTAAAACAATCACTATATTAAAATTACTATCTTAATAAGTAATAAAGATTATGCAAAAATAGTTTTATATAATAATATTAAAAATAAAAGCAAGGTGAGAAAATGTTTGAAGACGAAAGAGACGATAAAATTTACAATTTACTCATTACTAATGGAATTGATCAAAATAATGAATATGGTCAATTTACTGAAAAACTATACTCCAAAGTGGATTTCTTATGGAAAGAATCAATATCCGGATCATATGCCGCTGCAGGAGAGTCATTTTACCAAAAAATCGATAGAATCATCTTTCTTGCCGGCCTTTATAAGGACAATAAAGAATTATTTGAAGTTTTATTAAAAGCCGCTGAAGAATATGAAATCCCTATAGTTCTAGTAAGGCCAATGGGGCTTGAAGAAGTTCCTGAAGTATTGGAAGAAAAAGCGGCCACCATTGTTGGCTGGAATGCGAACTGCATCATTGATGCAATTAAAGATGCACAGGAAACTATGTAAAAAAAATAAAAAGAATAATGTAATTACATTATTACTTTTGAAATTCCATTTTCCTTTTCTACTTTTATTAGATTATCCGCAGCATTTTCAAGTTGCGGTTCGTGAGTTACAATAATCATTTGAGGAAGCAAGGACATATCCTTTAATAAATTAATAAGCTCGTGTCTTCTTGCACTATCCAAATGAATTGTAGGCTCATCAAGTAAAATAGTGTCCAATTCACCATTAGACATAGCTTGAGTAATACCTAGGCGTAAAGCTAATGCAATAGCTATTTTTTCACCACCACTGACCATGCTCAATGATGATTCACCTTCAGGACCGTATACAGTCACTTCATATTCATCATTAAGAGTCAAATCAGAGTAGTTGAAGTTAAATTCACTGAAGAAATCTTTGGTATATTTCTGTATTAAAGGTCTTGAAATATTCCTTAAATCTTTTTGAATACCATTTTTACTGTATAGATTTCTGATGTGGCTTAATAAATTGATATAATCTGAAATATCATCATATTGCTGTTGGAATTTATTGGCCATGTCAATTTTTTCAGTTAATTCTTTAACATATGCAATAGTCTCACGTGCCCTTCCTTTAATTTCAGAAAGTTCATCGCTGAAAGTAGCATGTCTTCTTTCATAAAGCTCTGCTTGGTAAATAATCTGTTCATATTTCTCTTTATCATATATAGAAGCTTCAATCTTGTTTTTAGTGATGTCAATTTGATTGTTTGACATGCCTATGTCCTCTTTGACTGTGTCAAGTTGAGACAAATAGGAATTCTTATTTTGAACAAAACCCTTAAGCTGATTAAATTCTTCATTTTTAGCTTTTAAATCGGAAATACGATTCTGAAGCTCAGAAACACTAATATCACCACTCAAGTGAGGATCTTGTTCAATTGCTAATTTAATATTGGCAACATTAATATCAATTTCATTAGTAACCTTATTTAGCTCATATTGAACTTTAGTTTCATCACCTAAAACATCTAAAGCACCTTTAGCCTGATTGTACAAATCATAAGACTCTCTGTAAGATTCACGATCTGATTTTTTATTAGCAATGACTAAAATAATCTCACCAAGCCTATTGCTGATAAGTTCTTTAGATTCTAAACTTTCATCTATCCTATTCAATTTAACTATTTCATTTTGCAAATGATAGAATTTTTGCTTATATTCAATAATATTTTTTGAAAGGTCAAGCAAGTCTTCATGTTTACTTTCAAAGCTTTCCTTATCTTCAGTGAGAGACTTAACATCATTTTCATATTCAGAGATTAACTGATTATTTTCTTCAATATCCCCAGTATATTGCATGATTAATCCTGCTTTTGTATCTTCATCAATATCTGATTGACAAACAGGACATTTATTATCAATACCTTTTAATTCCTCC
>CAJGDA010000029.1 GCA_904501935.1 uncultured Methanobrevibacter sp.
GCTCTTACTTTAATATGTAAGCCAACAAATCCTTTTTCTTTAGCATCATCAGCTATTCTGGTTGCTGCAGCCATAGCTGCGAAAGGTGAAGCTTGTTGTCTGTCTGCACGTACAACTCTTCCACCAGACCATTGTGAAATAGTTTCAGCACCAGTAATATCTGTTACAGTAATAATAGTGTTATTGAATGATGAGTAAATATTAGCTATACCCCATTTTTCATCTTTTGCCATAGTTACACCCTCTATTCCTCAGTATTAGCTTTATTAGCTTTACTATTGTTGTACTCTTCAATTTGTTTAGCTACAGGTGAAGAACGATAGAATCCTATTTCGTCTTCTTGACCTTTTAATACAACATAACTTGGTGAATTGATTTTTTTACCACCTAAAGCAATGTGTCCATGTACAACAAACATTCTTGCTTCTTTAGGAGTACGAGCTAAACCTTTTTTGTATACAATTGTTTGTAATCTTCTTCTTAAGATATCTTCAACATTTAAATCTAAGATTTCTTCAAGAGCAGCACCTTCAGGCAAAACACCGGTTCTAGCTAAGTGTCCTAATAATTGTAATTTTTCTTTTTGCATTTGATCAGCAGAAAAACCGAGTAAGTATCTTGCTTCCCTACTGTACCTTCTGACTAAAGTATCAGCTTTCCAAATTTCTTTTTTATTTTTTAAACCGTATTTAGTCATTAATTTGTTTTCATTTTTAATTCTTTCCGCATTCCAAGGATGTGGTGGTGTATTATACTTTTTCCTTGATTTTCTAGGTTGTCCCATTAAAACATCTCCTTATAAAATTGAATTTAAATAATTTATTTATAAAAAAAGCTCTATGCCTATCTGCGACGTTTTACACCAACTGAAGAACTTTTTCTGAAAGTAGATTTGGTTCTTTGACCTCTAACAGGCAAACCAACTTCGTGTCTTCTACCTTTGTAACTTCTGGTCTTTTTCATTCTGTTTAAATCATCTCTTAAAGTCATGTCGAGATCAGATTCGATTAAGTGAATGTCATCACCAGTTTCATAGTCTTCCCTACGATTTAACATCCATGATGGGATATCAAATTTCTGTGGGTTTTCTAAAATTTCTTCAATCCTTAAAACGTCCTCATCAGCAATATATCCAATTTTAGAATCTAAATCTAAGTCTAAAATACGGCACATAGTTTTAGATAAAGACATTCCGACACCTTTGATATCGGTTAAAGCATGTTCAATGGTTTTATTTCCATCGACGTCCTTTCTTGAAATACGCACTAAATGCTTAAAATCGTCTTCCATTAAATAACCTCCATTTATAGAGCGAACCTACGAGACGTAAAATAATAGGTTCGAATGTTTTGACTAGCAAAACACAGTTCTTTCAACAATATAAACTTAGCTTAAATAAACTAAGAGTGCAATAAATATCAGTTTAACAAGTATTTTTAGATATTAAAAAAATATAGTTAAAAACTAATAAACGCCGAGACTGGGATTTGAACCCAGGAGGGCTGAGCGCCCACGAGATTTCCAGTCTCGCGCCTTACCAGGCTAGACTATCTCGGCATAAAATAGTCAGCAAAATACTTGCCATCATATCGTCTAGAATAATATGATAAAATAATATATCTACTTCCCTATATATAAAGGTATTGTTTAAATGAAGATTTTCAAAAAATAATCATTTCCAAATAATTATTAGAATTTATGGCATATAAATCTTTAAAAGCAAAGTATATTTTTAAGATTATAAATAAATATTAAATAGGTGATAAAATGGACTTTCTAGTTATAATTGTATTAATCATATTAATAGTATTTATCATATTTACACTTATACACATGTACAATAACCTTGTTGGACTCAGAAACCGCGTAAAAAACAGTTATGCGCAAATCGAGGTCCAACTTAAAAGAAGAAATGACTTAATACCAAACCTTGTTGAAACAGTTAAAGGTTATGCAGCCCACGAAAAAGGCGTTTTTGAGGAAGTTACAAAAGCCAGAACCAGTGTAATGAATGCATCTTCCATTGAAGAAGCAAGTGCTGCAAATAACCAATTAACAAGCGCTTTAAAAACATTGTTTGCAGTTGCTGAGAATTACCCTGAACTAAAAGCCAACAGCAATTTCCAACAGTTACAAACAGAATTATCAGATACTGAAGATAAAATTGCATATGCTAGACAATTCTACAATGACGTTGTATTAAAATATAATAATGCCTGCCAACAATTCCCAAGCAGCATTATTGCTAAAATGTTTGGTTTTAAAGAAGAATCATTCTTCCAAGCACCTGAAGCAGAAAGAGAAGTTCCTGAAGTTGAATTTTAAGCAAGGGGAGATTATATGAATGTTAAAAAAACATTTTGTATAATCTTACTTTTTTTAATATTATTTTCAACAATTTCCTTTGTTTCGGCTGATGAAGACAGAAGCTACAGCATAGATCAGGCATTCATTGAACTGACTGTTGGAAATAATGGTCTGCTCCATGTAGATGAAAAGTATGATTATTCGTTTGACGGGAAATTTAATGGGGTTTACAGGGATATACCTCTGAAATCTGGAGAAAGCATTGACAATATCAAAGTTTCGGCTAATGGAGCTTATCCTGTACTTCAAGAAAGTGACAACAATGGATATAAACATCTGAAAATTTATCTATACTCCGATGCGGCACATACAAAAGGCATAAGAGATTGTGATGTAACCATTCACATAAGTTATGATATGAGTGGCGTAGTAACACTCTTTAATGATGTTGGTGGACTTCAATACAAACTCTGGGGTGAAGAATGGGATGTAGGTGTTGGAAGCATATCAGCTATCATTAACTTGCCTGGAGATAACGGGAACACATATTACCTAAATCCTCAAGAATATAATGAAACAAGTACGTTGAATGGAAATACAATTATTGCACAGACCACATCCATTCCGAAAGGAGAATTCTACGAATTGCTCGTTTTAATGCCTTTGGATGACTTTAATGATGCAACATATGCAAAGCATGTGAACCAGAACGGCCGTGAAATGATTATGAAAAATCTCGAGGACAGCGTAAATGATAGGAATTTCTGGAACACAACCAACCTTGCTTTAGGATTAGTCTCCATCTTAAGCCCTATTGGTGCGGCACTTACCTATCTTCGATATGGTAGGGAACCGAAAGTGGAGTATGAAGGAATATATGAAAGGGATTTACCGACCAATGATCCTCCAGAAGTAATCAATGCATTGATTGAAAATAAAGGATCTATCGGAAAGCCAAATATCAAAGGATTCGAAGCTTCAATAATGAATCTAATCGATAGGAAAATTATCAACCTTTATAATCAAGAGGATGTCGAAACAGGTACAAAAGATTTGCTTCTAACATTCAATAATGAAAAGATAAACGAATTGAGTTCAAGCGAAAAGATTGTGTTCAATACACTTTCACATTTTGCAACAGACAATGTTTTAAATCTATCCCGATTAAATGGACAATTATCATCTGAAAGTAACGCAAAATGGTTTGTTGGTAAAATTGATCATTGGGAAGAAACTGTTAAGGACAAAATTGATGTTGACAAATATTTTGATGATGCAGGTTCCACAATGATATCCTTAATGGCATTTGGAGGAATTATAGTAGGTATGATAATACTGTTCCTCGGATTCTTTACCAATCTTTCAAGTGGACTTTATGCACGTGTTGGAGGGGTAGCCTTAATTATTATTTCAGTTGCTTACTTCTTTATTGATGAGGATATTTTTGGAAGATGGACCAAAGAGGGCAGAGTCTTCTATCTCAAATGGAAAAACTTCAAGGAATTCCTCGAGGACTACAGTTTAATTGAAGAACACCCGCCAGAATCAATAGTTGTTTGGAAAAAGTACCTGATTTACGGCACTGCGCTTGGAGTAGCTGAAGAGGTTTATGATGCCATGAAACTGCAAGTACCTAACATCTCAGATTATAACGACGGAGTTTTCATGTACCATTACTATGGGGGATATGGATTGATGCATTCCGCATTTTCAACCAGTGAAGCTGCTGCAAATCCTTCTTCCAGTTCAGGTGGCTTCGGTGGCCTCGGAGGCGGTTCCGGAGGCGGTGGTGGAGGAGCTTTCTAGCTTTTCCATGCATTTTCTTTTTTTTAAAAATTTAAATTATCAACAGCATGAATCAATTCCAAAATATGCTCATCTTTTACATCTTGCGGAGCAAAGCTATACTCTTCAAAGTAAAAAGCAGGTATTCCATTTTCATTTAAAGGAATTGTTAAAAAGGGACCGCTTGTTGTTGAATCGGGTGCGTAATATGAAATATTAGGGCAATTATTTGCAATTTCATTAGCATAATCTACGCTAATGCTTTCTTTAACTGGACTAAAAACAAATGTTTTATAAGGATATGCACCAACATTTGAGTGAACATCAATAGCTAAATCATAGCCACCATCATTAATTTCAGGATATACAAATTCATGTGCTAAATTTTGTCCGTTTTGCCTGCCTGGATCCTCATCATCAGATAGCCCTTCGCCATAATGCCCTACATTTTCAGTTACATTAATAACATAAATGTCATAGCAATAATTAAGGCCAGTTCGATTTGGAAGTATTTTAATTAATGTTTCATGAACTTCATGCTCCAATGGATGAACTCCCACCACATAAGCTATTTTTTTAGAGGAGTTAGGATTTCCAATATTTTTGATAACTTCAACTGTGCCTACAGAACTATTTGCTAATGTTATGTTTTCGACAGAAAACGTATTGGACCCATTAGATGATTCAAATTGCACATTATCCTGAAAATAAATATAAGAAGCCGTGATGGCTGAAAAAATAACGATTAATGCTAAGATTACAACAAAGAATATTTTTTTATTAAAAATAAGTTACCACCAATGAATTTTATTTCCAAAATCTCGGATAAGTATCAGGTTTCATGAATACCTTAGAAACATTGACTGCAAAACCGGAATCCGCATCTAGAATTTCATTTGAAGTTAATAAAGAGTGACCTGCTCCAACAAGCTCTCCTTTAAGGGTTTCAATTGCAACAATATCGTTTTTTTGAATATTATCCGCTAAAGAAGCAATACCTCCACATGCCAAGTCGGCACCATGACAAACAGCATCCACTGCTGAATCCTTAATGATGATTTTCGGCAAGTAATCTGCAGCTCTTTCCATTGGCATTATAGCTTCGCGCAAGAATGATTCGTCTCCATCTTCAATCCAAAAATGGTATGCGTCAGTTACATCATGCAGAGTAACCAAATTATTTTTTTCTGTAAATGAACCTACTTGTGTTCTTCTAAGTTCCGCCATATGGGCTCCAACACCTAATGCTTCACCGATATTATGACAATAGGTTCTAACATAAGTTCCAGCTTCACAACCAATTCTAAACAAAACGTCCCTTCCTTCAATTTCATAAATTGTTGAATAATAGATGTTTCGTGTTCTAAGTTCACGTTTTACCGCTGATTTGACAGGAGGAAGTTGGAATATTTTACCTGTGAATTCGCTAAATACTTCACGAATCCTATCTTCATCAACATCCTGATGGAAAGTCAAAAGACATACATACTCCTTTGGAGCTGTTAAAAGTAGTTGTATTGCACGAGTAGCATCATCCAAACCAACCGGCAAAATCCCAGTTACTTTTGGATCTAATGTTCCACCATGACCTGATTTTTCTAAATTTAAAATACGTTTAACCCATGAATCTATTTCATGAGAAGTTGGACCTGATGGCTTATCTAAATTAATTACACCTTTAGAAATGTATTCGGAAATTTCTCTCTCTTCAGGTTTGCAGCCAAAATCGGGAGAAGTAAAACTTTTAGATTTAACAACCATGTCAAACTTCATGAAAAAACCTTAAAAAATAGTTAAATAAAAAAAGATATGAATAATTAGTAATTATTCACTTATAAGTCAGCTAAAGCTGCTTTGATAGAATCTGCATCACCAGAAACATCGATTGTATCTGCAGTTGGTTCTAAGTGAGCAATGTTACATCTTCTGTTTTTAACAGCTTCACCAATTACTTCTACAAAGTTTTCATCGATAATTTCAACGATTGCGCATTTTTCGCCTGCTTCTCTACCAGCAGTTTTAACACATACTCTACCTACTTCGATTGATGCCATTTATATCACCTTTAATGTTTGAATAATGATTTCTGATATGCTTTCTGGATTAAAGCTATCAGTATTTACAATTAAATCATAAATATCCATATTACTGATGTCAATATTATGGATTACTTTATACCTTAAGGCTTCGCTTTTTTCACGAGTAATAATCTCGACTTTAGCCAAATCAACAGGTTTATCTTCTCTTTGAGCTATCCTTTTAGAACGTACCTCAAATGGAGTCATTAGCCAAAGTTTTAAATCAGCATTATCAACAAAAAATGCTGATAATCGTCCTTCGACTATTAAGTTTTCTGCCAATTTAGCTTTTTCAGCTTGCCTTTTATCAATTTCCTTATCAATATCATCATTACCTTCAGCAAATTCACTGAATTCGAGAACAGTCATACCCCTTTCTGCAGCCATCTCTCTAAAAATGAATCCTGCAGAGATATAAGGAATATCTAATTTTTCGCTTAACACTTCAGCAAGTGTAGTTGTTCCAGTTCCAGCCAATCCGCCGATAGTAATTATCATTATTTTCTAGCCTCGTTTTTGAAAATTTTACGGGCGCAACTTGAGCATAAGTACCCACCATAAGGACGGTTAGGTCTTTTAGCTGTTTTTGATAATTTTCCAATTTCATATGGACGTCCACGAGGAACTCCATGTAATACTGCACCACATTCAGCACAAACGTGCTTAGATGGTTTTTTCTTTTTGTATCTTAAAACATTTTCTCCACCAGGAGTGTTTTTATGAACTCTTTTATATGATCTTGATCTAAACCTATTTGCAGGCATTTAATCACCTATAATAATTTTTAATAATTTAAATAATTGTGTAATAGCGTATTCAAAATAGAATGCTATAATATTTATTTTTCATTATTAATAAATGTATAGTTTTTTGGGTTAATTAGAACCCTTGTTTGAATCCAAGATATTTTCTTAATATCTGACTCATACCGAAAGTGCAAATGAAATACCATAACAACCAACCAATTCCATATGGAATAGTAGCTTTACCACCATACAGGAAACTTCCAAGCATATGCCAAAATGGAGTCAAAATTACCCAATATACGGTTCTAGGCAAAATAATAACCAAATCATGGATAGCGGAAGACCTCATCCAAAAGAATATTAAAATAATTGGAACCATAGTTACGAACATCGGTTTGAATTGATCAGACATCATAGCAGTTTGCTCTTGCATCATTTGAGTCTGTTGAGCTTGAAGCTCTGCAAGTTTCTTGCCGTCACCTTTTTTCTGAGCTTCCCTGAGTTCTCTTGATAACTTTCTGCTTTTTTCATTCATTTCATTCATTTTATCCTGATCAACTAAATACTTATTAGCAATAGTTGTAATTAATGAAACTAAAAATGCAATAATTAAAACAGTTAAAGCAGGATTAGCAGGATTTGGATCCAAAGCAAGAATTGGATTGAATATTGCATTCAAAACATCGAATATCGGCCCAGATATCGGAGCAAAAATGTCAGCCATAATTATCCCCTTATAAATTTAATACATTTACTAATTTTGAGACTGAAGAATTTAAATGATTATCATGGTTTGAAACAATTTTAACGGTAGCTCCTGTTAAAGTTGCATAAGCCATAGAAGTTGCTCTATTCATTTCTTGATGTAATTGAATATCTTTAGCTTTTTGAACATCTCTTGAACGAGTTTCATCATTTGATCTTCTGTAAATAATCTCATCCGGATTTGCTTCAACTAATATGAAAAGATCTGGTTGTAACTCTTCTAATACCCAAATTGGGAGTCCTGGTAAAAATCCTGCAGGAGTGTTGATTGTACAGTGTGTATCAACAATAACATTATCATTTTCAGATCTTTCCCTAATTTCTTTAGCTGCTTTAGCTTGAATTTCTTTTTGTGTTTCAGCCGGTAATTTTCTTAAAGAATCCCTATCTTCAACAATATTTTCTTTAATAGCAATTTCAGTCATTATGTCTCCATAATTTAAATGTACATAATCGACTTCTTCAAGTGCTTTATTAAGTAATGTTGTACTTCCAGAACCTGGAATACCAGTTAATACTACTAATTTCATTTTATTCCCTCACATATTGTTAAAATGGAAAAAAATAGGAGAAAAATTATTCTCCTAAGAATTTTCTAAGAAGTGGATTTGCAGACATGAGTTGTTCTTGAGCCATTTCTTCATAAAGTTTATGAAGAATACCTACAGTAAGCAATACACCAGTACCCCCACCTAAAGCACCAGTTAAATCTGCAAGGAAAGCAATAAGACCTACATAAATACCACTTATTATGGTAAGTGCAGGAATATACTTTTTCAAAATTTTATATAATTGACGTTTACTACTTCTAAATCCTGGTATTTGAATACCTGAACTGTAAAGTTGTTCAGAAATCTTTTTAGCATTTAATCCACTGATTTCTACCCATAACCATGAGAATAACATACAGCATACAATGAAAAAGATAGCATATACGAGAACGTGAATTGGTTCTGTTACAAACATGTTTAACTTAGGAGTAGACAATAACCAAGCAATCCCATCAACAGCTTTACCCTTCTCAAGGTGACCTAAAATAGGGAAACCAATTTTTTGGAAAATATTTGCAAATAAAGTAACGTTAACAAGTAATGCACTAGTTAAAATTACCGGCATGTTACTTGAGTATACAAATTTCAATGGATATTTACCTACAGATCCCCTAATTCTTCCATGACCTTTCACACTACCGTGAGAAATAGGGATTTCCACTCTCATGGCCTCACCATAAAGAACAACCATGAACACGATAATGGTTGCAATTAATGGAATCAAAATTGAAAAGTTAAAAGTACCTCCACTAGCAAGTTGGATAAATTTAGGGATGATACCTGCTAATAAACCATCTGAACCTTTCAAAATACTAAAAGTACCTACAATAATCGCTTGACATACACCAGCAGCAATGAACAAACCAATACCACTTCCGAATCCCCATTTTGAAACAACTTCATCGAGGTAGATAATTATCAATGCTCCAACGACAAGTTGGACAATTAATAAGAATGTGTATGAACCATCAATAGGAACTAAGTTACCAGTCAATACCAAAACGCTAGCTTCAAAGACAGTGAATACAATAGAAAGAATCTTTTGAGTAGCTTGGAAATGAGATTTATCCTTATGGGAAGATAAATCTAATTCTAAAAGGTTGGAACCAACTAATAATTGTAAAACAATAGATGCAGTAACAATTGGACCAATACCTAAAGTAAGGATGGAACCAAAACTTCCAGCCATAACTGCTCTTAATTGAGCAAAAGAATCAATAGCTCCAGGAGCTAAACCATATAATGGAATTTGGGTTAAAATAAAATACAAAACTAAAACAAGCCCAGTCCATTTAAGTTTTTCATTGAAATCTTCTCTGTGAACAGGAGATTTGACTTCAGGAATAACTTTAAATATTGGCTCTAAAACTTCTAGTGCTGACATATTTTTCCTCTAGTAATTAAGGAAAAAGCTATAATTCTATAGCTTCTCCTCCTAATTCTTCAATTTTATCAATAGCAGATGCTGAAAATTGAGGAGCTGAAATTTTGAAGGTTTTAGTAATTTTACCTTTTGCTAAAACTTTATCAAAACCTAATTCAGTTACATCAATCACAATTACATCTCCTTCTTGAGATGCTTTACCAGTTGCAACTAAATTATCAGCTTGTTCTTCTAAGTAACTTAAATTAACAGCATTGACTTTTTTAATCATTTTTTGAGGTCTTTTGAAACCGTGTTTACCAAAGTGGTCAGGGTCGTGGATTACAGTCCAAGTCCAATGTTGTTTGCCCATACCAGCTTTTCCTTTACCACCTTTGTTACCTGCACCTCTACGTTTTTTAGTACAGCCACCACCGTTGGATCTAGAACCTCTTTGTTTGTTAATTTTACGTTTTGTTCTAATCATAAATATCCACCTGATTTAAAGCATTCTTTTTGCAAGGTCTTTTATTTCTTCTCCCCTGTAACCTAAAGATCCACCTTCGTTGACAGATAAACGGATGTCTTCATATCCTTTTCTTGGAGGGTGTAAACGGAATACAGGTTTAATTCCAACATCAGCTAATTTAACTTTAGATTCTACTAATGCTTTAGCTAAATCAGCAATATCTTTGTAATCAGTATTTTCAGCAACGTATTCATCGGTAACTTTTACATTTCCTGGGAGTCTGCCTCTTTTTGCAATGATAGCAGCTAAAGTCTCTGCATCGATTTCACCCCAGGTGATGTAATCCTTAGCTTTTTGAAGCATACCTTCATAACTAGGATTTTCTTCAACGATTACTGCGTGGCTGATTCTGTTAAGTCTTAACATATCTAATGTGTCAGCAATTTTTTGAATGACACCAGTAGTTCCTCTAACTCTAATAACCAAATACATAGTAATCACCATCTAGTAATTGACTCCCATTTTCTTGAGGTCTTCTTGACTTGCTTTAACGTTACTTAATTCTTTTAAAGCATCGAATACTGCATTAGCAAAGTTAACAGTAGTTTGGGTTTGACCGAAAGTTTGAGACCATACGTCTTTAATTCCAGCAAGTTTTAAAATAGTTTTACCAACATCTCCAACTACTAAACCTACACCTGCAGGAGCAGGCATTAATGTAACGGTTACACTACTGGTTTTACCTTGTACTTTGAAAGGTACTGTGTGTTCTCTTCCACAAACACAACCCCAGTCTCCACAACCTCTTCTTACTTTAATAATGTTGTATTTAGCATTATCAACAGCTTTTCTGATTGCAGGACCTACTTCTTTAGCTTTACCTTGGCCTAATCCAACATATCCATCTTTGTTACCTACAGCAACAATTACTCTGAAATTAACTTTTCTACCAGATTTATGCATCCTTTGAACTAAGTTAACATCCATTACTTCTTCTTCTAAATCTGGAATTAAGGCATCGACTATTTCTAATTCCATAATAGGAAGACCTTTTTCAAAGATTTCATCGATATCAGTAATGGTTCCATCTTTAACTAATTTACCCATTTTAGTTTTAGGTTCCCATTCATCAATATTAAAACTCATAGTTATACCTCTGCCTCATCAATATTCTTAATAGTTTCATCAAAGTTTTCAGGTAAATCTTTAGGATTGAGTCCTCTTTCAAAATACTTTGAGAATTTCTTAGCAACTTCTTCAGCATCTAAAGATTCTGCATATTCAGCAACATGTTCTCCTCTGATACGTTCATC
Source organism: uncultured Methanobrevibacter sp. (assembly GCA_904501935.1). GTDB lineage: Archaea > Methanobacteriota > Methanobacteria > Methanobacteriales > Methanobacteriaceae > Methanocatella. Next base: position 11,378 of record CAJGDA010000029.1, read on the forward strand.
TTCAGGGAAGATGAAGTCACCGTGAGGAACTTCTAAACCTGCATCTACTGCACCTTTTAAAGCTGCAAATACTTTAGATCCTTTAATTGGAGATTTTAAACCAATGTCCAAAATTGCGCTTTCAACACCATTTGCTAAAGCTCTTTTAGCACAAAGATAAGCAGTTAAATAGAATGCACTGAGGTTACCGGTGTTTCCTAAATAACCATAATTAGCTAATTGTTTACTTACTGCAGAAGCAACGGTGATATCTCCTTCAGGAGCATAATCAATAACTTGAACAGTTGCATGAGAATTAGAAACTCTTACAACTAAACGAGATTTGTCATAATCGACTAATTTCAATCTAGCTGCATAATCTGTTTTACCTTCCCTTCTTCTTCTGAATGCTACTTTATAGTTAGTTCCATGTGCCATGTTTATTCATCTCCTTTAATTAAATCATGGTCACGGGCGTAGTTTCTCATGTAAGATTTACTTCTAAATGCGCCACCCTTAGCCATTTTGTATAATTTACGATAGGTAGTAGCATCAATAATCTCTTCTTCACGCATTTCTTTAAGGTCTTTTCTTAAAGCTCTTATAGTAGTCATCCATGCTTTTTTCTTAGGAGTACGTGCTTTTTTAGCTCCTTTTATACTACCTCTACCTTTTCTTTTTCCTTTTGCTTTTTGTTCTTTGATTTTTTTAGATCTGTAGCTACTATTACCTTTTTCAGGTTTTGCTTTAATAGCTCCATCATTAATTAACTGCTTTACTCCTTCTCTAGTAATCGCCATGGAAACTTCTTCCAATCTTTCTGGATCAATCCATACACGATTAAGCCCTACTTTGAGAATACTTGCAGCTAATCTTTTTTGAGTTGTAAGATTCATATATATAATCCTCCATATTCAGCTTAGCTGATAAATTTAGACAATATCTAAATTCCCTTTTTATTAATTTAATTTAACAGTCAAATCAATTCATTATAAACCCCGGAATTGAATGACTTATAAGATTTATTTATTTAAAACTTTTATACCAAGTTCTGATGCTTTTTCTAACATCAAAGCTTTTTTCCTTTTCCCGATAGAAGCGCTTATTCTTGCAGCATCAACTGCTGGATCTAAGTCTTCTAATTCTTGCATATTGTGAACAAGAACATCATTATATCCTGAAGGGTGTAAATTCCTAATAGCTCTAGGAGTTCTGTAACCAATAGCTGGCATAGCAGGTTTACCCGCTTCATATCTTCTCATTTTACTGGTTTTACCTCTAGGGCGTCTCCATTTGATTCCAAGTTTTTTATAACGAGCATATTCTTGTCTTTTAAATCTTTTGTTAGCCATTTAAATCACCAAATTTACTCCTTGCTGGTTAAATATATTCCGTCTTGGAATACTCTAGGATCTCTTCCTTTAATTTTAGTTGCTTGTTCTAAGTTAGCCATAGTTTGACCAACATGTTCCTTATTAATACCTGTAATTGTTACCTCATCACCTTTTACTGATACTTCAGCACTGCCAACAATTTTAGCAGATCTTGGGTGTCTTTCCCCGAGGAAATTGTCAATTATTACAGTATCGTCTTGAACTTTCACAGTCATTGGAAAGTGAGCAAATACAATTTTCATGTGATATGTAAAACCATCAGTAACACCTGTAATCATATTGTTGATGTGTGCTCTTGTGGTTCCAATCATTGCTTTATCTTTCTTTTTTGGGAATGCTGTTTCTAAAACAACAACATCTTCATCTTTTTTAATACTTACATTAGGATAAGTAAATCTTCTGGAGTCTTCTCCATTAGGTCCTTTTACAGAAACCTCATTATTTTCAATTATAACTTCGACGCCTTCAGGGATTTCAATTTCTTCCCTTATGGCTGCAGCTACTACCATTTTATCACCTAATACATGTAAGCCAACAAACGTCCACCAATTCCTCTTTCCTTAGCCTCATAGTGAGTCATAATTCCTTCAGGAGTAGTGACAATTAAAATACCAAAGTTCTTTGCTGGCAAATATCTTTTTTCAAATTTCTCAAATTCATCTTTCTTAACAGCATGACGAGGTTTGATAACACCACATTTGTTAATGTTACCTTTTAATTCAACAGTGAATTTACCTGCCCTGTTGTCATCAATATACTCAAAATTACCAATATAATTCTCTTTTTGCATAACGCTTAAAACTTGTCCAATTAATTTGGAAGCAGGAGAAATAACACAGGAATCATTTACTTGTAATTCGTTATTTCTGATATTTGTTAAAGCATCAGCAAGAGGATCCATAAGACTCATATTTAAAACCTCTAATTATATTTTTTAAATCCCATTTTAGGAGCTACTTCCCTAAAACATTGTCTACATAAATTTATACCATATCTGCTAACCATAGCAGAATGGTCTCCGCAACGACTACATTTTTTAGCAGCTTTTCCGTATTTTCTTGGCAAAATATCACCTTATTCAGTTACATAATTAACATTGAAGTTTTCTTCCATAAATTTCATAGTTTCTTCTTTAGAAATTCTATGTTTTTGAGGAACTTTCTTTTGTTGGATTTTTCTTTTAGAAATTCTGTAACCTGGTTTTTCAAAAGTAACAGAAACATTCATACCGAAAATACCAATATCAGGGTTATATCTCATGCCTGGAATATCAATATGTTCTCTAATACCAAAAGAAAGGTTTCCTTGAGCATCAAATTGAGTAGGTTTAATATTTCTACTAATACCTTCTAAAACCATATCAATAGCTTTATCAGCTTTTTCTCCACGTAAAGTTAATTTACATGCGATTGGTTGTTTTTTCCTAATTCCCCATTCTGGGTTAGTAACTTTGGAATAGGTTTTTACAGGGGTTTGATCGAACATTTGTTCTAAAAGAGTAATTGCACGAGATAATTTCTCACCTGCTTCACCAACACCAATGCTGACTGTAGCTTTTTCGATACGTACTTCATTCATTGGGTTCATTTATTAACCTCCAATAAAGATATTGCTGGTGCATCAGTACCAACTACA
>CAJGDA010000030.1 GCA_904501935.1 uncultured Methanobrevibacter sp.
CACTGATTGTGAAACATCAATGATGACAGGTTCTTCATCTTTGTTTAAAATGTTATAATTAGACAGATCTCCATGAACAAGTTTTGCTTCATTTACAAATAATTTCAAATTCACAAGCAGTTTATTGAAGAATTCATCCGGATCTTTTGGGGGTTGGTTTTTAGCAGGCTGTGCAGGATTTCCATTTTCGTCACCAATGAACTCAATTAAAAGCACATTATTTGAACTTGTAATTGGGTGTGGAACATTAACCCCTGCAGATTCAAGTCTTGTTAAGTTTTTAAATTCTTTTGTAACCCAGGAGTAAATTATTTTCCTTTTGTTTTTTGTTTTGATGTTGAATCGTGGATCTCCCTTAAGATAATAATCCATTTTTTTAAAATCAGATGTAGCGATTCTATAAATCTTAACCGCTACAAATTTCTCATCATCGGTAATGCCTGTAAGTACATTAGCCTCTTTACCAGTGCTTATTGCACCATTTAAAATGTCAATGTATCCTTGATTTGCTAATTTGTATAACGTTTCTAGTGTTATCTTATCAAAAATTTCATTTCCCACTTTCCTATCGGAACTGTCTTTTTTTCTTTTTTGGGAATGTAATTTTTCATGTTTAGCATCTGCTTTAGCTACTTTAGGATCCATTAAAATCGAAAAAATAAGTATTGAGACTACATTTTTAAGTAGCCTTTTCTTTCAAGCCAATTGGATTCTGTTTTTGTGTATCTCCAAATCACATCTGCCTTTTCATCAGATTGGAAATCCCATGGTTTCACAAGGATTACATCTCCTTCACGAATCCAAATACGTTTTTTCATTTTTCCAGGGATTCTGGTCATTCTTATATTTCCATCAGCACATCGGACTTTTAATTTTCCGTGTCCCATAATTTGTTCAACTATTCCAGGAATTTCTCCTTTTTTAGGGGTCCTTACTCTTCTGTATTCTTGTTGTTGATTATGATTAGGTTTAGACAAATACTCTCCTCCGAAATAATAATACATTTCTCCATATGATTAAATTATTTATATATTTATCAATATACTATATATTAATTTATTGTATTTTATTATAAGTGGTAATTATGGGAACTGAATTTTTAAAAATTAAAGAATGTGATGAAGCTATTGACATTATTCAAAATTTATTTAATGAATATCTAAAACCACAAAGTGAAGAAATTCCAGTTACTGAAGCTTATGGGAGAATTTTATTTGAAGATGTTTATTCAAGAATGGACTTTCCTCCATTCGATAAGGCACTAAAGGATGGATTTGCAATAATTGCAGAGGATAGTTTTGGTGCTTCAGAAGAATCTCCGAATACTTTGGATGTAATTGATTTTTTAGAAGCAGGTTCAACAACCGATAAGAAAGTTGAAAAAGGCAAATGTATAGAAATCAGCACTGGTGCGGCAATGCCTGAAGGTTCAGAATCTGTTGTAATGGTTGAATATGCAGAAAAATTTGATGATAAAGTTAATTTATTAACAACAGCAACTCCAGGTCAAGACGTGGCCAAAAAAGGATCAGATATTGAGGAAGGAAATTTAATCCTTAAAAAAGGTGATTTCTTAAATCCTGGTAAAATTGGAGTTTTGCTTTCACAAGGCTTTGAGACAATTGAAGTTTACAAAAAACCTAGTGTTGGTGTAGTATCTTCTGGAAATGAGATTACTCTTCAAGGTCATGACTTGCCATATGGTAAAATTTATGATGTAAATGGTGGAATGATTAAAAACGATGCAATTTCCTGTGGTGCTGATGCACACTTTTTAGGAGTGATGAAGGATGATTATGATGAAGTAAAAGAAAAAATCACAAAATCTCTTGAAGAGATCGATATTTTACTTTGTTCTGGTGGAACTTCAGCAGGTCTTGGAGATGTCCTAAAACATGTTTTAGATGAATTGGGTGAAGTCTACATCCATGGAATTTCAGTTCAGCCAGGCAAACCAACTATTGTTGGAGTAATTGAAGGTAAAATAATTATTGGTCTTCCAGGAAATCCAGTATCCGCTTTGATGATATTTAATGCATTTGTAGCCGAACCATTAACCAAACTTGCAGGTATTGAAAAAGACTTTGAACTTAAAACAGTTAAAGGAGTGATGACTCGTAGAATCCATTCTCCTGTTGGAAGGATGCAGTATCAACTTGTGAAAGTCGATGGAGAAAATGTAAATCCAATCTTTAAGGATTCCGGAGCAATTTTCTCTTTATCAAGTGCTGATGGTTATGTGAAAGTTCCAAAATCTGTTGAACTTTTAGATGAAGGTGAGCAAGTAGAAGTTTATTTATTTAATTAGGATTATAATTTTAAGTAGGTGTAATTATGGATTATGAAGTAAAAGTAATTCCAGAACAAAAATTAGGAGTTATTAATTGTAAAACTCCAATTGAAGATTTAGATATATTTCTTTCCATGTTAATGGGTTGGGTTGAAGCAAAAGAAATTGAAACTGATGGTGAGCCTTTCATTGTTTATTATTCACCAAGACATGAAGTCAATGAAGGCGATGTAGTTTATGATGTAAGCATTGCAATTAAAGAAGATGCTGATGAGCATGATAGGATTCGTGTTGTTGACATGATTGAAAACAAAGTTTTAGCTGGAAAACATTTCGGTTCAACTGATAATATTTTGGATACTTATGCGGAGTTAGTTGACGTTGCTCAAGCTAATCATTATGATATTATTGGATCACCTAAGGAAGTTTTAATTAAAGGTATCCATAATTGCGATAATGAAAGTGATTTCATAACTGAAATTCAATTACCTATTATTGAAATGTAGGTGTTTTTCATGGCTAAAGAAGAATTGGATATTGATAAAGAAATTGAAAAATTATCTCGTAAAACTAATATTAACATGAGAAAATCGGAAAATTCTTTTGAGAATATGCTAAAAAGATTAGATGAGGATATTGATAAGGTAATGAATAAGAAAATTAAAGAGTTTGATGATTCTAAAAAACTATCTGCTAAATATCTGAATATTGATTATACTCAAGATTCAATTAAAAGATATAGAGAAAAATTAAATAATATTTAATTTTTCTTTTTTCTAATTTTGCCCAACAACTCTTAAATCATGAACTAACAGTTTAGGTATGATAAACGAACCGTATTGTTTTATTTCTGAGTTTAACCCTTCTACTTTTTTCATAATTTCAAAGATATTTCCAGAAATCATGGCTTTATTAATAGGATCAGTTAATTCACCATTTTCTATTTTAAATGCATTGCTTGCTTCAACTGAAAAGTCTCCTGAAATCGGATTTGCAGTATGCGCACCTAAAACGCTTGTTGTTAAAACACCTTTGTTAATTTCTTCCAAATCTTTCATTTCACTAAATTTGAACTCTAAATTTGTAGGTGCAATCATTGGTGTTGTTAGATATGAGCCTCTAAGTCCATTGGATGTTGTTTTTTCACCAACCTTGTTTGCAGTATAAATGTCATAAAGGAATGAATTCAAAACTCCATCTTTTATCAAATCGGTTTTTTTGCTTACACTGCCTTCCCCATCACACTTTGAAGTATACATTCCTTTTTCTAAAAGTGAATTGTCAGTTAATGTTAATTTTGAACAGGCAATCTCTTCGCCCATCTTATCTTTTAAGATGGACCTACCTCTCATTACATTTTCACCGTTAAATGCTCCAATGAATGTTTGTAAAAGTCCAGTGGCGGCATAATAATCAAGTACAACACTATAATCATTTGTTTCAACTGGTTTGGTATCTATAGACCTTTTTGCCAGGTCACATACTTCATTAGCTAGAGTTTCGCCATCAAGGTCAAAAAATCTGGAAGATTGGGAATTGTAGGCAGTTGCAATTTTCCCATCTTTTTGCAGATTTACTGATACTCCTATGCCAAATCCAGTTCCTTCATCTTCAATTGAAACGCCATTTGAATTTAAAATCAATGATCTTCCTTCACTTGCTGAAAAACCAGCCCCAGTTACTTCGCATCCATTTTCTAAGGCAGTATCGATAGTGGATTTTAAGAATTCAATTGACTCATCAAGACTTAAATCATTGAATTTTTTATCATATACTTTTTTTATTTTAGGAACTTTTTCAACTTCTGCAAATGAATAATTTTCATCAACTTTGTTTAATTTAGTATTGTCAATTGCCTGTTTTGCAGTTTCAGCGATTTTATCCATATTTGATGTAAATGCAAAACCGACTTTGTTATCTTTGATAACGCGAATTCCAACACCACGTTCAATTTCCTCTTTAGCAAAGTTTAATTCCTCTTTTAGGGAGTCTAATTGAATGGAATTTGATTCGTCAATATAAATTTCATAAGCATCGCACTCATTTTCAATTGACTTTTTTGCTTCCTCTGCTATTTCATATATCATGTTATCACTACAACGCAAATTTTTCAATAGCTTCAGCCACTCCGTCACCGTAAAGTCCTTTACAGGTGTATGTGCTGATTTCCTTAAGTTTATCTTCAGCATTGCCAACAGCTATTTTATATCCTACTTCTTTTAAGAAATCTTCGTCGTTTTGACTGTCTCCAATGGCCATCACGTTTTCCATGTTGATTCCATTTCTTTCACATAAATATCTAAGTGAAGTTCCTTTATTCACGCGCTTATCAGTAATGTGGAGTGCAAAACCGCTGTCATAAATTTCAAGCTCATCAAAGTATTTAAAATCTCTTAGGGCTTCTTCAAGTTCTTTTCTCTCTAAGGTTTTATAAAATACAGTTTCAGTTAATCTGTACATGTTGTCATGTGATGCGTGTTTGTCAAATTTGTCGCCTAGCTTTTCTTTTAGGTGATTTTCAGCTGAAGTTACAAAGTCTCTGTCAACTAATGTTTCTACAGCATTGTTGTTTTGACCTTCTTTAAAAACAACACCTCCATTTTCACAAACGATTCCACCACTACAACCAATAAGAACTTCAGTTGCATAAGCGTAATTTACAACGTTTCCAGTAACAATTATAGTTGGAATCCCCGCTGCTTCTGCTTTTCTTAAAGCTTCAATGGCTGAAATACAAATTCTTCTTTTTTCGTCAGTTATTGTTCCGTCGATATCTACTGCAATTGCTTCTATTGTCATGTTATCCTCTTGTATATCTGTGTGCTATGTTACAGGTTCCTTCTTTACTTACCATACATGCTCCGATTGGGTGTAATGGGTTGCATGCTTTTCTAAATAATTTGCAATCTTCAGGTCTTGCAAGCCCTCTTAAAATAGGTCCGCAAATACATCCTTTAGGAGCCTCATTTACATCTTTAACTTCAATATCGTATTTTTCACGAGCGTTAAATTCGCTGAATTCATCTTTAATTTCTAAGATTGAATTAGGTATTTTAGGAAAACCCCTCCATTCTCTGGAGGTCACATCAAATACCTGTTCAATTTTTTCTTGAGCTATTACATTTCCTTCGTCTCTAACGGCTCGTTTGTATTCATTTTCAATTTTCGGTGTTTCATTATGAATCTGTCTTAAAATCATATAGACTGACATTAATATGTCTAATGGATTGAATCCTGCAACGACCTGAGGTATTCCAAAGTCGGTTGAGAAATATTCGAATGGTTTTGTTCCAATAATTGTACATACATGTCCTGGTTGGATTAATGCATTTAAGCTTGTCTCTCCAGAATTAATTAAAAAATCAATTGCCGGCGGAATTAATCTGTGGCATGAAAGTACAGAAAAGTTTTCTGGTGGTGTGGCCAATAATTCTGCAGCTGTTGTTGGGGCAGTAGTTTCAAATCCTGCAGATATGAATGCAACATCATTGTCTTCTTTTTGAGCTATTTCTATAGCTCTATTAATTCCATATACTACCCTAACATCTCCACCTTCAGCTTTGGCATCTGCAAGTGACCTTTCAGATCCTGGAACCCTTAACATATCACCAAAAGTAGTAATGGTGACTCCTTTGTCAATTAGCTGCAAAGCTTCATCAATTTCACGTGATGGCACAACACAAACCGGACAACCGGGACCTGCAATAATTTCCACTTCGTCTGGAAGCAGGGTTCTAATCCCATTTTCCATTATAGTATGTTCATGAGAACCACACACGTGCATTATTTTAACAGGTGTTGCTAATTCGTTTATTTTGCCTATAATCTTTTCTGACATATTTTTTATATTCATTTTTACACCGAAGATTTAATATTATATTATAGATATATTTATTATTGGATTAATTAAATTTTATTATAAATTATTAAGGGATGAAGATGTTTAACAATAATAAAATTTTAGTAGTTATTCCTGTTCTTGGAACTTCAGATGGGATTCCAAGAAAGCATGTTCGTTTACTAAATAATAAACCTTTAATTTCTTATTCGATTGGGATTGCAAAAGCATCCCAATATGTAGATGATGTTGTTGTAACTACTGATGATTCTGAAATTGCATTAATATCTGAAAAATTTGGCGCTAGTGTTATCAGGCGTTCTAAAGAATTATCTGGAGGCGATGTATCTTTAGATGCTGTGATTTATGATGCAATGGTTCAAAAAGAAAAACAAGCATTTGATGAGTATGATATTATTATTATAATTCAACCAACTGCTCCTTTGGTTAAACCTACTACTTTAGATTCTTCAATTGAAAAATTTGAAGATTTCGATATTGATACTGTAATTAGTATTGTTGAAGATTCTCATTTAAGTTGGGGATATGATAGTAATAATCAAAGATTTTTCCCAAATTATATAGAAAGACTTAGTAAAGATGATTTACCGAAGTCTTTTAGAGAAACGGGGGCTATTGTAGCTAGTCGTAGAGCATATATTCGTGAACTTTCCAGCATTGGAGCTTCTATTGATTTAATAGAATTATCCGATGAAGAAAGTATCAATATTGAAACTTATGCAGACTGGCTTGTTGTAGAAAGTTACCTTAAAAAGAAAAAAGTGGTCTTTGTTGTTAATGCAAATAGTGAAATTGGGACACGGCATATCTATAACTGTTTATCGATAGCTTCAAAGCTCATAACTCATGATTTTATATTTGTTTTGGATGAACACTACACTTCAGGTATAAAAATCGTTGAGGATTTTGGTTTTCCGTATAAGATTTATGGAGGAACTGAAGAATTATTTGGTATTTTGAGCGAATTCAACCCACATATTGTTGTAAATGATATTTTAGATACTTCGGAAGAGTATATGCTTCGTTTAAAAAATGAAGGTTATTTTATAGTTAATTTTGATGATTTGGGTGTTGGTGCTGAGCATGCTAATATGGTATTTGATTCATTATATGAACATGATTTAAGCGAAACTAATGTTTTCACTGGTTATAAATACTATGTTTTAAAAGATGAGTTTTATTTCCAACCTTCAAAAGTAATTACTCAAGATGTAAATAATGTTCTGATTTTTTTTGAAGGAAAAGATTCTAAAAATCTTTCAGTACGCTTTTTAGATGCCATACTTTCCACAAATTATCAAAATAAAATAAATATCATTTTTGATGCGGGATATGAGAATATTGAAGATTTTATTTCTAGATATGAATCCAATCCGTTAGTTCAGGTCTATCAGAATATATCCAATATCAGTGAGTTCATGTTTAAAGCAGATCTCATAATCACATCTGCAAGTAAAACAATGTATGATGCATGTTCATTGGCAATTCCAACAATTTGTGTTTGCCAGGATGAATTGGAAAAAACTCATGTTTTCGCAAATGCTAGCAATGGAATCATAAATATGGGGCTTGGTGAAGAGTTGACTAAACAAGAGATTGTCGCTCAATTTGTAGCCATAGTTAATAATCCTGAAATCAGAATCGAAATGAACAATAAAATGAAGCGCATAGATTTAAAACATGGGTTTGAAAATATTGAGTCCATAATCCAAGATAAATATGTTGAATTTGAAATGAATAAATGATGAGATAATATGAATATATTTAAAAAGTATCCTTTTTTAATTGCAGAAATTAGTTTTAATTTCTACACTATTGCAGAGGAAGAAGGTTGTTCCTATTTGGAAGTTGCAAAATTAATGATTGAAGAAGCTAAAAAATGCGGTATTGATGCAGTTAATTTTCATGTTGGGAACTCTGAATTTTTTTACTGTAACTTTGAAGAGAATCTTTCAGATATCTCAGATAATCTAAATTATGAAGATTATAAGCAATTATCTGAATTATGTCAAGATATTGGTATTTTTTTCATGATAACCCCTTCTGATTTTTCTGATGTCGATGAATTAGATGATTTTGTTGATGCATATAAAATTCCATCATCTGATTTAACCAATACTCCGTTCATTAGATATGTTTCAGCTAAGAATAAGCCAATTATATTATCAACTGCAGCATCAACTTTGAAAGAAATTAAAAATGCAATTGAAGCTATTGAAGATGAATCAAATTTTAAAATTACATTAATGCATTCAGTTTTATCATATCCTACTGAATTGGAGGATGCAAACCTTTTAATGATTAAAGATTTAGCAGAAAACTTTAAAGAATATGATATTGGGTATTCTGATTACACCATACCTGGAGATAATATGTTTGTCTTGACAACCGCCTACAATTATGGTGCAGTAATTTTAGAAAAATATTTCACTTTAGATAAATCGTTAAAAGGCCATGAATTTGCTATGGATTCTGAAGACGTAAATGTTTTTAGATTAAATACAAAAGTTTTATCCAAAATCAAAGGTTTTAAGAATAAACAACCGTTAATTTGTGAATCTTTTTCTAGAAGAAATGTCAGAAAGTCAATAGTTGCAAAAAATGATATCAAAAAAGGTGAAATAATCAAAGAATCCGATATTGAGTTCAAAAGGCCGGGAAGTGGAATTCCTCCATTTGAAATGGATTATATAATAGGTAAAACTGCTACCGTTGATATTCCAAAAGGATTATTATTTGATTATACTATGTTTTCAGATTAAAAAAAAATAAAAATTAAATTTCTGAAGAACAATCTGCAGCATATCTGTTAATTAAAACAGCACATTTGTCAATTGTTTCAGAATCTAATTTAATTGTAGTAGTTTGGATTTTATTTAATAATTCTTCAATAAATAAGTCTTCATCGGTTAAAGGCAGATTTATAACGACAACTTCATTGTTTATGAAACCAACTAATGGTTCTACAAAGCAATTTTTAATATCATTATCGTTGAGGAAGTTTATTAAATCTTCTCCTAAACTCAAAGCTTTTTGTTTTATTTTATTGTCTTGTGAAAATTTAGCTTGTTTTGTAGTATATCTAAATCTTCTTGTACTTCCAGAAACTGGAATTTCTTCGATTTTTTCTTCATCTAGTTCACTAACTTCAATTAGATTTAAATTTTCATTTTCTGATTCTAATCTAAGTTTAGGGTTATATTTTTGTGAAATAAGAGCATATATTCCAGTTGGACCTACAACAACATGATTAATACCTGAATTTGAGGTTGGGGTTTTCACGTTGTAGAATACATAAAATTCTTCTGGAAGAGTTAACAAGTGTTCTCTGATAATTCTTGTTCTTTCTTCAGTTTGTTTTATGTCTCTAGTCTTATAAATTCCATAACATAAGATAATTACTCCAATAAATAAAGCAATGACTCCTATACCACTATTAATAGTTATTATTTCAATTACACTCAAAATAAAAATAACTGCTCCAATAATAAGCATGACATTATTCAAATCTAAATTATTAATGTCAAAATCAGGTTTATTATCGTTATCAGATTTAATTTGTGGTCTAGATTCACCAGGTTCCGGTAAACTAATTTTATCAAGAAAACCGCCTTTATCAAGAATACTGTTTTTATCAATAAAACTGCTTTTTGTCAGTTTTTCATTTTTTGGATAGTATTCATCCATTCCTTTTAAAAATTCATTTTTAAGGAAATTTTTTAAGACATCATAATCATCAGTTTTAGGAACGGCGAATTCTTTACCAAATCTTGATAAAACAGATTGGGGTATTGTTGTTCTTGCAGTTTTTGCAGTTTCTTCTTCTGACTCTTTTTCTTTTTTCTCATCGTCTGCTATTTGTAGCATATGTTCTTCTGAGAAGAAATTTTCGAGTCTATTAGTAATTGACTTTAAGGAGTGTATGTTATCTTCTGTTTTTAATTCTTCAGATGTTGGCTCTTTAGTTTCTGATTCTTTTCTAATGTTTTGAATCTCTTTACGTCTTTCTTCAAGATATTTATCTAACTCTTCATTCATTTCATCATCTAAATATCTTAAAGATCCGCCACAACTATCACACTCATAGTCAAGTATGTTTTCATTACTTTTAATTTTGTATTTTAGCCCGCAATCTTGGCATTGTACAATATATGAATTATCATACTTAAATGAACTAATGAATGATGAATTGGATTTATCTTCAACATTAGAGTAATCTTCTAAGTATTCTAAGTCACCTGCACATGAAGAACACTCGAATGTTGTGATGTCGTCATCATCATCGAGTTGGTATTTTGCACCACAGTTCTTACAGCATACAACTTTCATATTATCCTCTTTAATTACTTTTTATGATATTACTTTTTTATTTTTTTTATTATATATGTTTCTAAATTTAATCTTATTTTAATATTTTAATGTAAATTATTTTTCTTTTTATCTTCAGTTCCAGTCTTTGTATTTAATTATAAGGTATTAATTACTTTCCTTTGTCATAATAATATAATGAAACTTCTCCATTTTGATACAGCTTGATGTAAGGTTCGCCAATGGTTTTATTATCTTTTGAAATGAAATATGTGACTTTTTGTTTCACCATTTCATCTGTAAAATTCGTAGCATTTGATAATTTTTCATAAGATGGAATCTGCTTTCTTAAATTAAATGACATGTCTCCACCCCTATCTGCCCAAATTGTTTTATTCATGTAATCTGGATCATGTTGCATTAACCATTCTGCAACTGCCTTTTCCTCTGAGGCTGCAGTAAAGAAGTTGGGATGCATTTGATTGTCAAATGTGTGTGGGGAATTTGAAAGGGCATACACTCCAGAACATAATAAAATTAAACAGATTAGCCCTATTGGAGCTATTACCTTAATCTTATCAATTGATTTGTAAGTTTTAAATTTATCAAATATTAATGAAAGCGATAATGTTATGAAATATGCAACAACAGGGAGTATAGGCATAAAGTATCGGTCTACTTTAACATGATAATATGTAATGAATGCAAAATTAACAACAAACCAGTAAAACATGATGAAATCAAGGTTAAAATCATCCATGTTAGTTTTATTAAGAATTTTGTAAAGTGCCAATAAGGATATTGAAATAATTATTAGTGAAGCAACAATTGATATATTTAAATAAGTAATTAAAAAGACCACTAATGCTATGATAAATATGGTTAATTTAATTTTGTTATTTTCTTTTCTCAATATCTCTCTGTTTTCATAACTGAATAATTTTTTTAAGTATAATACTATTCCAACAATTAGGATGGTGGTCAGAATATATGAAATTATTGACGGATTCCCTCCAACCCAATTCATTTTATCTACTATAAATGCTCCTGGTTTCAAAGAGTATGGAACGTAATTTGCAGTTCCCAAATAAATTAAAAGGTTTTTAATATAGTAAACTACATTGTTTGGTGTTACTAGGGCATTATATGTTGAATTTGTAATATCATTTCCTTGTGAAATGAAAAATAATCCAATGTTCAAATAATAATAAATTCCAATAAATGCTGCGAAAACCAATGTTCCAGCACCTATTCCTCCGATGATATCTTTGATGTGTGTTTTGATATAGGATATCGGATTATCCACTAATAAAAATTGGATTAACATTACCGGAACCATTAAAAGCACGGTGTATCTTGTGAAAAATCCTAAAATAATTAGTGGAAACGCAATATATAAGAATTTGGTATTTTTCCTAAATGACAATATTGTGAAATAAACTGCCCATATTGATAAGCACATTCCAGGAATGTCTAACATCCCTTTTGTAATCCATACAATTACCAATGGAAATGTTGATAAAATCATAGATCCGGTAAAGCTTAGGACTTCATCAAATTTTAATCTCAATAGGAAATACATTCCCAATGCTGCTAATATATAAAATGAGCTACTTACTGCTATTATTGTAAAATCAGATATGAATCCCATTCTGAAAAATATTGATGTTATCATTGGAATTAGAGGAGATAATCCTCGTGTATTTGCCAGTCCAGTGTCATAACCTGCATAGAAGAGAGCGTTATTTAAATAGAAAAAAACATCCCGAACATAATAAACTCCCGCTTTCCCATCAATATTTAGCAATAATAATGTGATTATAGTTACAATAATCAATAATGAAGATATTGCAATTATGTCTTTTTTATGTTCTTTAAAGTTCATGAGAGCACCTCATAATGATCCAAATATAAATGAAACAAATGCTATTAATATTCCTATTTTTAAATATTTTGAAACTTTACTTGCGGTTTTCCGGTCTTGATTTCTAAGAATTAGTATTGCTGAGTAAATAAATATGATTGCCGCGATAGTTATGATGATTAGGTAATAAACACTGAATATGTGGTAGTAATACAATAATGGACATAATGCACAGTCAGCAATGATTAAAATAAATGCTAATATTGCAGGCTTTTTTTTACCAATTAAAATAGGTAATGTTTTGGCGCCATCGGCTTTATCTCCTTCCACATCTTCAATATCTTTTACAATTTCACGAGCAGTTGTCATTATAAATGCGAAAAATCCTAAAAATATGGAAATCATTATAATGTTTGGATTATTTATGGAAAATCCAGCAAATACAAATCCAAATCCAGTCATAAATCCGACAGTTAAATTACCTATTAATGGAGTTGATTTTAATTTATAAGCGTATAAATAAAGAACAACATCTGCAATAAGCACAATTGCAAATGGAATCCAATTGTTTGTGAGGTAACTGATTAAAAATCCACATATTGTTCCTGCAATAAACAATAAATATCCGTAGTTCTTTCCATTTTTTAGCGAAATTCTTCCAGAGGGTATTGGTCTTTCAGGTTTATTAATCAAATCAATGTTATAATCAAAATAATCATTTATCACATTTCCCGCTGCAGTTTCAAAAAATACAGCAATCATTGCAAGTATTACGGGGAGAGTAAATGTTTTATCAATGAATGCAACTAAAATGATTGAAATAGCACCCATCAATGCGTTACCTGGTCTTAAAATTTCAATATATGGATTCATATTAATTTTTCCTAATATTTTTTAAAACATTAATTATATATGTAATATTAATTAACATAATATTAGTATTTTATTAGATTTAAAATTATTAGTTATAATTTAATTAAGCTGGTGTTAAATTGAACAAGATTAAAATAGCGATTGTTGGAATGGGAAATTGTGCTAGTTCTCTTATTCAGGGAATACATTATTATGATGGTAAAAATCGAAAAGATGCAATAGGACTTATGCATTGGGAAATTGGAGGATATGAACCTAGTGATATTGAAGTTGTTGCAGCTTTTGATGTTGATGCAAGAAAAGTTGGTAAGACTATTGATGAAGCAATTTTTGCAAAACCTAATTGTACTACAATTTTCCAAGAAGATATTCCAAAATATGATGTTAAAGTAAGTATGGGTCATGTTTTAGACGGTGTTGCAGAACACATGTCCAATTATGATGATGATTATACTTTCGTTGTAAGTGATGAAGATCCTGTTGATGTAGTTGAGGTTTTAAAAGAAAGTGGGGCTGAAATATTGGTCAATTACTTGCCTGTAGGTTCCGAAGAAGCAGCAAGATATTATGCACAATGCGCTCTTGATGCAGGTGTTGCTTATGTTAATTGTATGCCAGTATTTATTGTAAGTGATAAGGAATGGGATGCAAAATTCAGAGAAAAAGGCATTCCTATTGTTGGTGATGATATTAAAGCTCAAATTGGAGCTACCATTACACACAGAAC